>NZ_BLTE01000011.1 GCF_013019105.1 Fundidesulfovibrio magnetotacticus | reverse complement strand
GGTGTAGGTGCCCGTGGACGCCTGGGTCGCCAACTCCTTCATGCGGATGAGCTTTTCGTCGATGACGCCCAGCGCGCCGTCGGCGGTCTGGATCATCGAAACGGCGTCGTTGGCGTTGCGCACGCCCTGGTTGAGGGAGGCGATGTCCGCGCGCATGAGTTCGCGCACGGCCAGGCCGGCGGCGTCGTCGGCCGCAGTGCCCACGCGCAGGCCCGAGGACAGGCGGCGAGTCGAAACGCCCAGGTCCGAGTAGGACTGGGACAGGTTCCGGGCCGCGTTCATAGCCATCAAGTTGTGGTTGATTACGAGCGACATGACGATTCCTCCTTGAATGTCAGTGGCATCCATGCCTCTGCGCCGCTTCTCCCCTCCCCCCGGACGGGCCGCCTGCGCGTATTCGGCCTTTCTGGCGTACTTATCGTTTACTCTCGGAAAATCTTTAGGTGCTTCTTGAGCTTTCGCGCGCAAAACAAATGGCCGGCCGCCTCCCGCAAGAGGCAACCGGCCAAGATTATTGGATTTTATTTTATTCTATTTTTTCACGATGATCAGCGAAAAATAGGGCGGCTTGTCCTCCGGAGGCAGCCCCTCGTGCACGCGCTGGCCCTCAAGCCCCACGCGGCTCACCAGCACGGCGCGGTTCTCCAGACCCATGGAGCACAAGAGCGCGCGCAGCCGGGGATAGCTGCGGTAGGCCTTGAGGATCACCGCCGTGTCGCAGGCCTCGATGGCCGCGCGCAGCCTGGCCTCCGAGTCCACGCCCGAGAGCACGGCCAGGCTCTGGTCCGATTCGGCCAGCCCCACCCCCGCAGCGGCGGCGGCGGCCATCACGGAACTCACCCCCGGGGCGACCTCCACGAGCGCCTTGGGGTCCATCTCGCGCATGGTGCGCCAGAGGTAGAGGAACGTGGAGTAGGTCATGGGGTCGCCCAGTGTGATGAAGGCGGCGTCGCGCCCGGTGTCCAGGAAGTCTAGCACCCGCCGGGCGTTGGCCTGCCAGGCCTGCTCCAGGGCCTCCTGGTCGCGGGTCATGGGGAAGCCCAGAAGCTCCACGGGGGTCCCCGGGGGCAGGTGCTCCGAGGCGATGGACAGGGCCAGGGAGTGGTCGTTGCGCGTGGACGAGGCCGCGAAGACCACGCCCGAACGCCTGAGCGCCTTCACCGCCTTGAGGGTGAGCAGGTCCGGGTCTCCGGGGCCGACGCCCACCGCGTGGAGCACGCCCCGGCTCATGACCCGCCTCCCTGCCCCGCGCGCTCGGGATAGAGCGCGGCGGCCACGGCGCGCACCCCTTCCAGCAGGCGCGGCGTGGGGCGAGACACCAGCGTCTCGTCCACCAGCGCCACCCGGCCCTCGCGCACGGCCTTGAGGCTGGCCAGCCCCGGCGTTTCGCGGATTTCCCGTTCGCTCACCGGGTTCATGGGGCCTTTCTGCGCCACGTAGACCTCCAGGGAATCGCCCAGGGCCACCACCCGCTCCAGCCCGAAGTGGGCGATGTTGGACCCCGCCACGGGCTGGGCGTCCCCGGCCAGGTTCACGCCCCCTGCGCTCTCCAGCACGAAGGCTGCCAGGGAGTCCGGGCTCACGGTCTTCATCTGGCGGTGGATGGCCTCGAAAAACACCCCTTTGCGCTTGTGCGGGGGGATGCCCGCAGCCTGTTCGCGCAGGAGGGTCAACTCATCGTCGAAGCGACGGGCCATCGCGCGGGCCTCGCCCTCGCGTCCGGCCAGGCGGCCCAATTCCAGCCAGTAGGGGACCAGCTCGGCCAGGGTGGAGGGCTGCAGGCAGACCACGCGCGTCCCCAGGCGCTCCAGCTGTTCCAGGAGCCCGGGCTGGGTGTTGCGGTGCATGGGCCGGGCCAGCACGATGTCCGGGCGCAGGGCCATGATGGCCTCCGCGCCGTCGCGCGCGCCCACCACGGGCACGTCGCCCAGGGGTTCGCTCACGCCGGCCAGCAACCCGGCCGCGCCCATGGCGGCCAGGTTCTCGGCGTGGGCCGCATAGAGGCTCACGATGCGCGGGGAAGCCTGCGCGTGGACACGGGGGGCAACCAGCGCCAGCAGCAGGGCCGCCAGCGGCAATGCCGCCCTAAGGGCGGCGAAACGCAGACTCATCGATCCTCCAGATACAGGATGTGCCCGTCCGAGACGCGGCAGCGCACGCCGAACACCCGGGCCACGAGGCCCGGCTCCAGCACGCGCGAGGTGGGGCCATACGCCGCAACGCGCCCGGCATCAAGCGCCAGCGTGAGGGGGCAGTACATGGCCGCCAGGTTGAGGTCGTGCAGCACCACGGCCACCGCCGCCCCGGCCTGGACGCGGCGGCGCAACGCCGCCATGGCCAGGAAGGCGTGGCGGATGTCCAGCCCCGCCGTGGGCTCGTCCAGAAGCAGCGCCCGCGCCCCGCCGGACCGGGGGGAGGCCCCGGCCTGGGCAAGGGTCCGTGCCAGGGAGGCCCTGCGTCGCTCGCCGCCCGAAAGCTCCGTGACGCTCCGGTCCGCCAGATGCGTCAGGTCCGTTTCCTCCAACACCGCGCGGGCCAGGGCCAGGTCTCCGGCCCCGGGGTCCCCGAAACGGCCCGTCCAGGGATGGCGGCCCAGAAGCGCCGATTCCAGCACGGTGAACCCGAAGCGCCCGTCCTCGTGCTGGGGACAGTAGGCCACCTGCCGCGCCGCCTCGCGCCGGGGAAGACCCGACACGGCCCGGCCGTCCAGGAGCGCCTCGCCGCCGCAGGGCCGCACAAGGCCCGCCAGGGCGCGCAGAAGCGTGGACTTGCCCGCGCCGTTGGGCCCCACCACGGCCAGGAAGTCCCCCGGGGCGAGGCGCAGGTCCACCGACTCCAGGCGTCCGCCCCGGTTCACGCGCAGGCCCTTCGCCTCAAGCACGGCCGCGCCCCCGCACGAAGAGGAAGAAGAAGTACGGACCGCCCAGGAGCGCCGTGATCACGCCCACCGGGGCCTCGTGGGGCAAGAGCGTGCGCGAGGCCGTGTCCGCCCCCAGCACCAGGAGCATCCCGGCCAGGGTGGAGAGCGGCAGGAGCCTGGCGTGGCCCGGCCCCACGGCCAGGCGCACCGTGTGCGGGGCCATGAGCCCCACGAAACCCACGATGCCAGAAACCGCCACCGAACAGGCCGTGAGCGCCCCGGCCGCGCACAGAAGCGCCAGACGGACCCGTGAGGCGTCCACGCCCAGGGCCCGGGCCTGCTCGTCGCCCAGGCAGAGGGCGTCCAGGTCGCGCGCCAGCCAGAGGGCGGCGGGCAGCCCCGCGCAGAGCCCGGCCCAGGCCACTCCGGCCTCGGCCCAGGTGCGCGAACTGAGCCCCCCCAGGAGCCAGAACACCAGCCCGGCCACGTTCTCCCCGGCCGCGAACTTCACGAACCCGATGCACGCCTGGAGCGTGGCCGCGGCCATCACGCCCGCCAGCACCAGGGTGAGGGAGTCGAACCCGCCCCCGGCGCGGGCCATGGCCAGCACCACCGCCAGGGCCAGGGCCGAACCGGCCAGGGCCCAGGCCGGCACAGACAGAGGCCCGAAAGCCGTGAACCCCAGCAGCAGGCACAGACACCCCCCCAGCGCCCCGCCCGCCGAAACGCCCAGCGTGTAGGAATCGGCCAGCGGATTGCGCAACACTCCCTGAAAGAGCGCCCCGGAGAGCGCCAGGGAGCCACCCACCGCCAGGGCCGTGAGGATGCGCGGCAGGCGCACCTCCCAGACCAGGGCGCGGGAGACCTCCGGCACGCCCTCCAGCCACTCCGGACGCCCGGCCAGCCTGGCCGCCAGGATGCGGGCCGCGTCCCACGCGGGAACGTCCACGGCCCCGGCCCCGGCCGCCAGGAGCACCAGTGACGCCAGCGCGGCGAGAAGGATCAGGGCTGTGCGGGACATGGCGCGTTGTCGCCTCGGGGTTGTCCGGGGAGGGACGGCCCTCCCCGGGAATTCGTGACAGTTTCGACCGGGACGCGCGCAACAGGGGCGCGCTCCGGGCGTCAGGCCTGTAGCGGTCGGCCCTAGCGCAGGCGCTCCAGGGCCTGCCGGGCGTGGTCGATCCAGACGGCGGCCAGGGCGTCGGCGTCGGCCGTGCCCTTGAGCACGGGAACGGCCTCGATGCCCGCTCGGGCCAGCGCGGACTTCCAGGAGCCGTCCTCGTCACCCGCCATGTCGTTGCGGGCGTGGTCTCCGGCCACGGCCAGGAGCGGCAGGAGCCAGGCCTTCTTCACGCCGCGCTCCTTGAGGGCGGCCAGCACGTCCTCCTGCGAGGGAACTCCCTCCACCGTGCCCACGAAGGCCAGGGGGTCGGCCTTCCACAGGCTCCACTGCAGGCCCGGGTAGTAGATGTTGGCCGGGTGCTTGGTGCCGTGCCCCAGAAACACCAGGGCCTCTCCGGGCCTGCGCCCGGCGGGCGCCAGGGCCGCCAGGGCCCGGGCGGTCTTCTCCACGTCGTCGGCCGTGGCCAGCAAGGGCCAGCCCGTCACCACCTTGTCCATGCCCTTTGGCATGCCGGAGAAGGCCCGCGCCGTCTCGGAGAGTGCATGGAACTCCTCGCCGGGGATGGTCTGGAGCGACTGCACCACGACCTTGGTGAAGCCCTCGTCCGCCATTTTGGCCAGGGCCTCGGCCGGGGAGTCGAACTTCACGGGCTTTTTGCCATCGGCCAGCTTGTGGCGCACCATGGAGGACGTGTAGCACAGGCGGATGTCCACCCCGGGGAAGGCGGCCTCGAACTTCTTCTGGAGGTTCCTGTAGGCCAGGTCGGCCTTGGGGACCGTGGTGCCGAAAGCCGCCAGAAGGATGCCGACGCGCTCGGGTTTCGGCCCTCCATGGGCCAAGGCCAGGGGCGCCAGGGCCAGGAGGACGAAGCACAGGGCCAGGGCCGCCGCGCGGCGCGGGTGATGAACGAAAGACTGCATGGAGCTGCTCCCTTGGAGCTTGGCTGTTGCCGGGGCGCGCAAAAAGGGCCGCCTTCCGTCCCAACAAGGGAGCGGGAGGCGGCCCGTATTCGCCCTCCGGAGCATCCGCGCGCGGCAATAGCCCGTCGCCGTGCGGGAACCTGAGACAGGGTCCGGGCAGGTCTTCCGACTCGTTCCATCCGCCCCGGCCTTCCCGGGCTTGACCCAGTGGCGCGCGAAAGGGCGGATTGCAAACGGAACTCACGGCGGCGGGGACCGCTCCCGATTTCCACGGGATTCCCTATTCTCCCCCCGGAAGGGGGCACCCGGACCCGGTCAAGCTATCCCCGGCGGCGGGAGAAAGTCAACTCGCGGGGGCGGGAGGGCGGGACGCGGGGCGCTCCAACACCGCAACCGCGCACTGGTGGCTGCTTCGGCAATCCACCTTCCGGCCTAGCCGCGAAACAGCGCCCACACATCCTGTGCGGAGGGGAGTTCCCGAATGCCATCAGCCGATCATCAACGCATTTCCGCATGCAGCCACGAGGCAAGTCATCACTCCCCCTTGAGGCGAGTCCCGCGTCCTGATAGCGGCTAGAGAATCGTGCCCAATGACTAAAACATCCCTTGAGGAATGAGAGGTCGCTCCATGGAGGCTGACAGCCCGGCCGTGATCATCGGCGCGATGATCATCGCCATGCTTCTCGGCCCCATCGCGGGGGTCTCCCTCGCCCTTGTGGACAGCAACACGAAACATCTCCTGAAAGGCCTGGCCACCCTGGCGGTCGGCGCGGCCGGAGTCGTCGTCACGGCCCTGGCCATCGGGGTCATCCACAACGACCTGCCCCTCACCGCAGAGATGCTGGCCCGGGGGCATCACCAACTGGCGTTGGGCGCATTCCTGCTGACCTTCACCAACATCGTGGCCATCCAGTTCTCATCTTCGGTGGTTCTTTGGTTCACGGGCTTCCGCGGCATCAGCCACACGCGAGGGCTGTCGCTGATGACTTTCTTGAAAACCAACAGCGTCAGCATCCTGATCCTGGCCGTGCTGGCCGTGGTCCTCACCAACAGCATGCACGAGACCATGGGCCGGAAGATGTACGAATCCACCACGAAGTATGCCCTGCAGCAAGAATGTCTCGGTTCGGAGGGTTGTTACCTGGCGGACGTGAGGTTCAGCGAAGGCACTGGCAAAAACGCCGTCATCAGCGACGTGGTGCGCGGACCCAATCCGCCGAATCCGGAGCGGATAGCCGCCGTTGAGAGCAAAATGCCCGCGCACCCGAAAGGCAGACCCATCGAACTCCGGGTGCGCTACGTCCCCACGACGACCATCACGCGCGACGGCGTGCTCTACGAGGGCGACGAGACGCCCCACGCCGCGCCGTAAGCCCGGGATGACGCCCGCGCGCCCGGCCGTTCAGGCCCGTCCGGCGGGGCGTCCGCCCAGGAGCCAGGCCCCCGTGAGGGCCGTGAAGGGGGCCACCAGCACAAGGCCGAAGCTGCCCACCAGGGTGCTCAGCACTTCGGCGGCCACGTGGTTCATGTTGAAGACGTTGGCCATGGGCACGCCCTGGGCCATGAACACCATCAAAAGCGCCATGGACCCGCCCGAGTAGGCCAACAGGAGCGTGGTGGTCATGGTGCCCACCACCACGCGCCCCACGCGCATCCCCGAGGCGCACAGCTTCCAGTAGCCCAGGCCCGGGTGGTGCAGGGCAACCTCGCGCATGCTGGCGGCCACGTCCATGGCCAGGTCCATCACGGCCCCCGAGGACCCCAGGAACACCGTGGAGAGGAAGATGCGCGTGAGGTCCAGGTGGGGATAGCCCGAATAGAACAGCGTTTCGGCGTAGGCCTTCACCGAGCCGTGCAGGGCGAAAGCGCCGGAAAAGCCCAGGGCCATGGCGCACGTGGCCGCCACGCCCAGGAGCGACCCCAGGTAGGCCGCCAGGGACGTCCGGTTCAGGCCCCCCACCAGGAACAGCACCGAAGCCATGAGCACGCAGAGCACCGCCAGCGTGGCGAGGATGGGGTCGTGGTCCGTGAGGAAGAGCGGAACCAGGATCTTCCAGATGGCCAGGGCCGCGAAGGCGAAGCTCAGAAGGGCCTTCACCCCCGTCCATCCGGCGTAGGCCGCCAGCAGGAGCGCGAAGAGCCCCAGGAGCCAGAGCTGCACGTCCAGGCGGTAGTGGTCCTGGGCGACGGCCCCCGCGATCTCGCCGCCGCGCACGGTGAGAACCACAAGGGCCTTGTCCCCGGGCTTGAACTGGCGGTCCAGCTCCAGCTTGCCCAGGAAGAGGTTGTCCGCCCAGACCCTGCGCCCCTCGAAGGGGCCTTCCAACACCTGGGCCTCCACGCGCTGGTCCCCTTCCAGGACCACGCCGTACTGTCGCAGATTGCTGTTGTCCGTTGCGGTAATTCTGGCCTTCACTGCCAGGGTTCCGGTGGGCAGGCGGTCCTCGAAGCCCGTGGGCACAAGGGCCAGGGCCAGCACGAGCACGGCGAAGACGCAGGCCAGGGCCGCATCCCGGCGGCGATCGGGCGCGCGATGTCCCGACGCCGGTTCCTGGGTTCCGGGCGCGTGGTGCGCCGCGGACGTGCCATGGGTTCCGCCATAAGGCCCCTGGGGAGGCGTATGCAGGGCGGGCTCGGGCTGCGCGGCGTACGGAGCGCTCAACGAGTCGGCCAGGGCCCGGGAATCATTCGATGGGCAGTTTTGCGTGGGGTTCATGGTGCGCCAGGGGGGGCGCGCCCCGCTGGAGCGCGCCCCCGGAATGGAGGGTGTCGAAGGTCCCGTCCGGGCGGGCCGGACGGTACGTGAGCGGGCCGGGCGATGCTAGTTGGTGGCCAGCTGCACGGCGGGGTCGATCACCTTCATGAGGCGTCGGGCCAGCTCGGTGTTGTCGTAGTAGCCCTCGAAGAGCCGTTCGCCCGCACCGCGCGCCGAGGTCATCACGGGCATGCCGGTGTGGGAGTAGGTGGTCCAGGCCAGCCCGGCCTTGGAGTCCAGGATGCGGGTGAGCGTCACGGTGAGCGGCTCGTAGTCGCCGTAGCGCAGGTATTCGGCGGGGTCTTTTGACTTGACGGTCTCTCCCGCCATGGAGCGCCTGAAGGCGTCCTGCACCAGGGCCACCTCGAACGGCTTGAGGTACATGCCGTAGGAATCCGCCGGGGAGGTGTTGTTCTCGTCGGGAACCGGGGAGGCCTTCATGGCCTCGATATCGGCGGCCGAGGGGACAACCAGTCCGAAGCCCTCGCGGATGAGCGGCGCGGCGGCCTCCAGGGTGGCCTTGTCGCCGGGGTGGTCCTTGCGGAACTGGCGCAGACGCTCGTCGAAGGCCTGGAAGGAGAGCTTCTGATGCTTCAGGTACTGGTAGTAGTTGCCGTACTTGGTGCCCGCGAAGCCCAGGGCCATGCCGCCGCATTCGTGATCGCCCGTGACCACGATGAGCGTCTCCTCGGGATGGCGCGCGGCGAATTCCACGGCGGCGGCAACGGCCTGGTCCAGGGCCAGGGTGTCCTGGATGGAGGCCACGGCGTCGTTGGCGTGGCAGGCCCAGTCCACCTTGCCGCCTTCCACCATCAGGAAGAAGCCGTTGGGGTTGTCCAGCAGTTCGATGCCCTTGGCCGTGAACTGGGCCAGGGAAAATTCGCGGGCGGGGTCGGCGTCCATGGCGTAGGGCAGGGCCTTGTCGGCGTCCAGCACGGGGTTGAGGGCCACCACCTTGTCCTGCCCCTTGGCCAGGGCCTTCAGGCCGTCCAGGGTGTTGGCCACGGTGTAGCCTTTAGCCTTGAACTCCTCGAAGATGTTGACTTTGGGGCCTTCCGCCTTGGACTTCTTGCCCTCGGGGTCCTTGAAGCCGCCGCCCGCGAAGTAGTTGAAGCCCGAGGCCGGAGCGGCGAGGCCGATCTCGTAGTAGTCGTTGCGGCTGGGGCGGTGGGCGTAGAAGCAGGCGGGTGTGGCGTGGTCCAGGGAGACCGAGGAGACGACGCCCACCTTCATGCCCTTGTCGCGGGCCATCTCGGCCAGGGTCTTCACGGGCTTGCGCTCGCCGTCCACCCCGATGGCCCCGTTGTAGCTCTTCACGCCGGAGGCCAGGGCCGTGCCGGCCGCGCCGGAATCGGTGATGACGGAGTTGAGCGAGTGGGTGGTGGTGGCCCCGTGCACGGGGAAGCCGTTCATGACCAGCTTTACCAGGCCGGGGCGTTCCATGCCCTGGGCGGCGGCCAGGTAGTATTCGGCCGCAGTGCGCTGGGCCTGGGCCAGGCCGTCGCCGATGAACAGGAACACGTACTTTGCGGGTTTGGCGGAAGAGGGCTCCTGGGCGGCCCGGGCCTGGGCGGCGAAGGCCAGGGCCAGGAGCAGCCACAGCAAAAGCGTGGCGCGGCGGACGACTGAACGGGCGCGGATCATGGGATGCCTCCGTGTGGGGTGTCGGGTTCAGCCCCTGCTCTACACGCCCGGACCGTTACGTCCTCTTGCCGCCGCTGCGTCATTTCGCAGGCGCGGCGCGCGGCACGGAGCCTTGACCTTGGACGACGCTCCCCACGACGCACTCGTTATCGTATGACGTTTTGATTTACATTACGACCTTGACTCGCATGACATATCCCGACGCCGACTGCTGCCCGGCCCTGGGCCGCGATTCCAAAGACGGGGTCACTCACAGTAACCATCCGGTTTTGCTTTGATTCCTTGCCAATGCGTCCGAGGAGATCAGGAGGAAGCGCAGCTAGGCCTTGCGGTCCAGGCTGCGGTAGTTGATGGCCTCGGCCAGGTGCTCCACGCGGATGTCCGGGGACTGGTCCAGGTCCGCGATGGTGCGGGCCATGCGCAGGATGCGCGTGTGCGCCCGGGCGGAGAGGCCCAGGCGGTCGTTGGCCAGCTCCAGGAAGCGGTGGCCCTCCTCGCCCACGGGGCAGAACACGCCCAGGGCCTTGCCCGAGAGTTCGCTGTTGGTGCGAAGCCGCGTGCCTTTGAAGCGTTCGGCCTGCACGGAGCGCGCCCCCAGCACCCGGGCGCGCATTGAGGCCGAGTCCACCCGGCCCGCCTCGGCCTTGAGGTCCTTGTAGGGCACGGCGGGCACCTCCACCTGGAGGTCGATGCGATCCAGGAGCGGGCCCGAGAGCTTGGAGAGGTAGGCCCGCACCTTGGCCCCGGTGCAGGTGCAGTCGTGCCGTTCGTCGCCCCGGAAGCCGCAGGGCAACGGTTTTGGTATTTCTGACTGAAGAGTTCCCGTCCGTGGACCGGCGCAAAAGCTCATAAGTGTTCGGAATCACTAGGCTAGAAGACTTTCGTACAACATTTTTTTCAGGGATGACCCCTCACGGGTACGAATCCGGCTGTATAACGCACCCCCCCCTGCGACTTCTGGCGTGAAAATCACCGCGCGGCCTAGGTACCATACAAGGGGAACGAGCGCGCCCGGTCCACGCACCACCCACCCATGCCCAGCCCCCCCCCGCCTACCCCTGGTCTGTGTCGGCGTTCTCAGTCTCTCCCCGAATCCAGGCCCCTCAGTCACTTAGCGTGACCTTCACCACGACTCGTGGTCTCGCTGCGATCCTGGCCGTGGGTGAGGTGGTGGAAGTGAAGTGGAAGTGTCCTCGTGTGGGCAAAGTGCAGGACTGGCGCGGGTTCCTGGGCATCCCATCTCATCTTGACTCATGCCTCAACGAGCGTTAAAGTGTGAGTCAGAACGGGAAACCAAGGGGAGAACCACCATGAACGCCGCCGCATACATCCGAGTCTCGACCAGCGCCCAGGATATGGACAACCAACGCCATGAGTTGACCGAGTTCGCTGCCAGCCTGGGCATGACTATCTCACGATGGATCGAGGCCGATGGAGTCTCGAGCCGCAGGAGCTACGCAGACCGCCGCATCGATGACGTTCTCAGGCTCCGCAAGGGTGAGACGTTGTTGGTGACCGAGTTGTCTCGACTCGCGCGCTCGACCCGTCAGGTGCTGGAGGTGGTCGAGGAGCTTGGCAAGCGCGGCGTGGTCACGCTCGTGAAGAAACAGGGGCTGCGCCTCAATGGGGCAGACGATGTGGCAACCAAGGCCGTAGTGACCTCGCTGGGCCTCGCTGCCGACATCGAGCGCACCATGATCTCGGACCGCACGCGCTCCGCTCTGGCACGTCGCAAGGCTGAGGGGCAGCGCCTGGGGATGGCGAACAAGACCCCCGAGTTCGTGGCTGTGACACAGGCCAAGGGGACCGAGGCGAACCGTCGCAGGGCAGCAGAGCGCACCGGCAACGTCGAAGAGTTGTTGCGATCCTTCAAGGCCCGTGGGTTGTCCGAGAGGGGAATGGTCGAGGAGTTGAACAGGATCGGCATGCCGTCTCCTCGTGGGGGGAACTGGTCCCAGGCCACCGTCAACCGCATGTGTCGGAGGATCGGACTGCACCACGCCTGACAACCAAGCCACCCACGCACCACCAAGGGCCGTTCAGCACTTCGCTGGGCGGCCCTTTTCGTTCACCGGTCAAGTACGTTACGTGCCGCAGTAGCCAAAGATGATCACTTTTGACCGCTCTTGGTCACTTTCGCCACTACCACTACTTGCCTGTGCTATGCTTGATCCAAAAATGCTGGAGGAACTGTATGTCTCTAAAGCCAATGCATCACCCACTGAAAGCGAAACTGCGCCGTGCTGGCCTCACCCAGGTTGACGCCGCAGCGTTCGTTAATCTCTCACCCGCATGGATGCGGCTGATTCTGACCGGGCATCAAGCTCCGAGTGCGAAAGTACAGGCGAAGCTCGATGAGCTTGAGGAGTTGATCGACATTGCAGATTAGCTTCACTGCCAAGGTAAAGGAGCCAGCACATGAACTGCGAACACTGATGAACGCCCACGGCATCCGACTCTGTGATGCCGCCAAACACGTCGGCGTGACGCCAGGGCACTTGAACAATGTCCTTGCTGGCCGTTAAAGGCCTTCCAGTGAACTGCAAGAGCGAGTCTCTGAGTTCATGCAACACATCCTTGCCCACGACTTAGTCGAGCAAGTCAACACAAAACACTGATATCAAGGCCCTATCGCGTCGGGCGGTAGGGCTTTTTCTAGGCTAATGTGTAATCACTGGAGGAACCATGTCTAGTGAAATCGTGACCCTGCGTCTGGATCGTAGCCTTGTAGATGGATTTCGAGTCGCCGCGAAGAAGATTGGAGTGCCCATGCAGCGCCTTTTCCAGGATGGGCTGTTCTGGGCACTGGTAGGCCTGGACACGACGCAGCCTGGGTGTGTGGCATTCAAGCGTCGGGGTGGTGAGTGATGGAGTGCCTTATGCTCAATGCCTTCGGCGCTGTCCTCGCCTGTGCCTGGTTGATCCACGTTTGGCATCGTCACTTTCCGTGAGATGACCCCTGCGAGAGACGGCATTTTCAACGCCACTTGCGACCCATGTCCAAGTACATGGCGAACCACTCCATCTGAAATCCCCCTCTCTCGGGGCACTCGCGCACGAAGAAACAGCATCCAAGACCCTGTTTTCAGAGAAACACCAAGCCGCAACATCAACCAAGGAGTCTCACCACATGGGCGAAAAGGTTACCATGAAAACCGGACTAGAACGCCGCTGCGTGGTCCTGAAGGAAACGACGTTCCAGGGTCAGGCCGGGCAACTGAGACTGCTCACAGGCCTGACCTGGGGACTGGAGCCGACGTTCTTCCTGGCCTGCTCTGAGCCCGAGGGCCTATGGCAAGACTTGTTTGCCGACAGCCCTGGCAACCTCCCTCTCTTGGTCGAGCATATCCACCGTCGAGTAACAGCGAAGCCTCGTGACAAGGAGTGGGGCGGGCTCTGCCGGGCAATGGCTGGACTGGTGCGTCAGTCCCGTGCAGGGCTCACCACAACCGTTCGTGCGATCCAAACCAAGGCCAGCCGTTCTATGCGGTGGAGGGCTGCATAGTAAAAGCAGCAACAGAAACGCTCGCGTGAAGTTGTGAGCCATTCCACCATCAACGCCTTGACTACTCTACCACCCGTGCTTACCTGACAAACTCCAGCCTCGACACAGCCTCGATCACGTACCACAACACCTGGCGGGTCTTCCGCCACCCCTGAAACAGGCAGGCCACCAGCCACACTGCGAATGTGACTGATGGCCGTACCATGAGAGGGGTTGCCGTCGTTCAGTGCTCTACATAAGCATTGGACGTTACGCGTCAACCCCTCTCTAGAACCATTTTACGAGAGGGCCAGTCATGGAATCTGCCGATGAGTCCACCAGATGTGAGTTTATGAAGCGCATCGTTGCTGCCGACATGCCTTCGCCTGGGCTGTTCAGCCTACTTGACAAGCATCTTGTGTCCAGTGGTGCATGGGCCAAGCTACTGCCTACGGCGCGCAGCATTTGGCCCGTCATCTCCAGACACTTCAATAGCACCGGCCAGTGCTTCCCCGGACGGGAAACCATATCCAGGCTGTCTGGTGTTGCAGTCGGTCAAGTGTCCGTCGCCACACAGAACCTTGTCGAGCATGGACTCATGAGGATCACAAAGGGCAAGTTGTCGGCTCGTGGACAGCGCTCGAATGTATATCACGCGACATCAACACCGTCTTGGCGAAACTCGGTCTTCATCTTTCACAGTATCATCGACGGACTCCATTGGGCTAGGCTCACTGACTCTGCGCGTGGCCTATACATTACAATGCGCGCCTTTGGCTTCATCAACTACGAACACGTTGTCGGCCTGAGCCAAGAGTGCTACGACATCACGGATGACGACGACATCGCTGATGAAGTGATGAGATGGCAGGAGTTCACCGCCGACCACTTCCGCGCGGAGTTCTACCCCGCGCGTCCCTTCGAGCTGTGCATTGCCGATGAGGACGCCCTGATGGAACTTTCGGGCATCAAGGATCGCAGGACGTTTCGACGGGCCATCCGCACACTTGAAAACGGCAGACTCATCGAGTCTCTTGGAGACTTCGTGGACGGTGACCACACTTGGGCCGTGGCAGTGTGTGGCGTCCTCCCCAGCAGGGAAGAGTGTCTAGCCGCGTGACATCGACCGTGCAAAATCCTGCCCCTAAGTATCAAAAGAAGTATCAAGAGAAGAATCAACTGAAGCATCAATGAAAGTATGCTCCTGTCCAACTGCCACCAAAGGCGTGGCAGTCTCCCAGGAGACCATTCATCACTTGCCCTTGCGGATTCCTGGCCGATCCTGGATCAGTCCGCCTCATTTGCTCACGCCTCGCCATCTAGTTCGACTGATGTTCGACCATGTGTCACCATGGTTCGACATTGAACAACGCAAAAATGCTTGATCGTCCTACGATTCGTGTTACAAGGCCGCATCTCAACCCTGGAGGCATTCATGATCTGTGAGCACTGCGGAGCTTCATTTGATTCTGGCTTCATCCTCTGCGCCGTTGTCCTTGGCGTTGTGGAGTCATGCGGCACATGCGCTGATGAAGTGCAGTTTGAGCCAGACGCCTCACCGTCTCTTTGTCCATCCTGCATCAAGGGCGAACTCGCCCGCGTGGTTGATCAGGCATTGACGATCCACGCCGGGCACGTCCAGGTGGTTGAAGCGAGGGCGGCAGGCTTCACCGTGACCGCCTGAGACTGCTGACGCACAGGAAAGAAAGCCCTGGCCTCCCTGGCTGGGGCTTTTTCGTTTCTTGCCTGGGGCGAGTCCTTGACCCATGCTCCTCACGGACTTACTCACGAGGAGCACACGAGGAGAGGGCGAACATGGGACACAACGACGATCGACGGCGCAAGGTTGAGGCGGGTGGCAAGGGCTTGAGTGTTACCCTCTCGCCAGAGGCCCAAGTGGCGATGGCCGAGATCAGGGACATCCTGAAGGGGCGGGGTGAGCCGAGTTCCAAGGAGGCGGCCACGTGTCGTGCCCTAGTCTGGGCTGCGGCCTACCTCAAGGCTGGCAACAGGCCCTCTACATCTGCTCACGAGGAAACTCACGAGCCTACTCACGAGGACAAGTCAACGTCAATGACGCAGCCTCATGAGTCTACTCACGAGGAGACTCACGAGGAACGCATTGCGGCACTTGAGGAGCGCGTGCAGGGCCTGGAGGCTGCGTTGATACATGGCGTGCAGCCGGGGCAGATTGGTAGTATTTAGGGATAATATCCGATAAAGAGACTTCTGCCGCATGACACCTTTGCCGGACGAGTTAATCAAAAATGCACACTACGCCCTAGAAGCGACGTAGGCACCTAGAAATCTTGATCCAAACGCCAAAGCCATCATTACTATAATCCATAAGAATACTGACCACTTTCCATGGTACATTGCGGCGGCCATGGCAACAGGCACTACACCAACAAAAAATCCACATAGTCCTACAACAAGCCCCCAAAATCCCCATACTGCGTACACAAAAATTGCACTAATCAGCCACACGCCAATTCCAATCAGATACGACAGAGCCATGATGGATAGCCCACATAACGTTCTGGCTTTTTTAAACACACCAACAGCGGCCAGAAACATGTCAACGGCAACAATTGCAACAACTGACGAATTAAACATGCCAACAGCATTTTCAATCGAAACCATTTGCACGCCACCACCTGTCTATAAAATTGAATTTTTTGGCTCAGTAAGTCGAGACATGTTCTGCGAGTTGATTCATTCACAACAAACCGTTGTAATACAAACAAAGTAAGGCTGTGCGCGATACGCCATTACAGCCAACACGGATCACATTCCAGCCAGTGTCACGCGGCCTCCAGTTTCTATCCAGGCCGACGCCTAATCGAATGGCATATCCTCCACGCCTCACTTCAATGCATTAATGTAGGCGCTTACTTCAGTCGTTGCTCATGCGCTGGACTGAAACAAGGCTCCAGGCTTAACATTGAAGCCACTGAAATTCGCCCAAGACTGACCTTTGCGCGTGCTCGAGCCTGTAGCAGGCCAGCGAATCGTCATTCGACTAACTCTTAGCGGTCAAGAGTGACACTTGTTCCATTTCTCTTGTTGAATGAGTCGGTTGCACAATCGAATATCATTTTCTCGTACGTCTTTACCATTAGAGGCCTCTTGACAAGTGTCCATTGAAAATCAGGAAGGCCATGGTCAATTCCAAGCTCCCACATCGCGTGCGCCCGCATCACGTATATATCAACTTCACTGGTCAGTTTCGCGTAATACCTCTGCTCATACAAATGAAATTGGACTGCAGCATCCACATTGGCCTGCATTTCGTGAGTTAACCTTTGGTATACATGCTTAGCTGCAAGAGCCATATCTACGTCCATCATTTTCTTTGGTCCAGTCAAGAAACTTAAAAAACCCATAAACACCTCTCTGGCGATAGAATATTCTGGAGTGCGCACGGGACATCACGGATCAACAAAACTGGACTGCAGCCATCGCACGTTTAGTGATCTTGCTGCTGATCGGAACGTGGTGATGTATTGTGGCCATTATCATATGTGTACTTTGGCCTGCAACATATAGCTATCACAACGGCACCTCGTTTTGAAGTGTAACGTTCCGACGCGGATAGCGACTGCCCTGAATGGGGCATTGCTAGCTTGCGTTTTCGCACAACAATGCTGATCATTAGCCAGTCACAGACAGAGACATTGATGTAAATGCGCCATGGCGTCTAGCCCGTGGCATTGATAGATATTGACTTCGTAGCATTTCAATGACTCACATTGTAAGTTCAACATGACGCGATAGCCTACCATGAGTAACTTAACATTTATATGGATAGCACAATATTTATATTTTGATATCTCAACACCAAGTCACCGTCAACGTGGGGAAACCCTACTTCTTGCATTACGGGTCGATACGCCACTAGGAGTCCTCGAGCATCAGCATCAACGAAAGGACGTGGGGCCGCCTCATTCTGTCAGACTGCTTACGCACCATGAGTCTTGTCTTTCCCGCGAACTGCACCGATGGCTTACGATTTCGCAAGTCTTAACTCCATGGGCACTACCTGGATGGATTCCACAATTTGGTCGCTACACTGCCAGTGAGCGTAGGTGCCGCCGTTGCGGCCAGCCTTGACGGTCAAAACTTCAGATTTCTGAAGGTTTCCAACCTTGCGGACTTGCAGGATAAACTCGCTGGTCGAGTCGTTCGCGAGCCACTTGGTGGGGTGGTTCCGCATCTCACCCCCCGACGCACGGTGCAGGTCGGTCAGGCTGATAAGTTCGGGGTTGTCGGGGTTGGTCCTGATGTACATGCCGTGGATGGTGAGGGGGGGGGCAGGGACACAGACTTGTGTCTGAGAGCGTTCTTACTCTATATCTCCGAAATTATTGATTGACTGACTCTGATCCTGTGCTATCTGTGTCGTCTCCGCCCGCATCACAGTGAGCAGGCGCAACAAACAAGCACAGGAGCGAGCATGAACAAGTCTGAAACCCGTCTCAATCTCTCCATCAACATCGACGGAGGCTGCAACTAGTGGCCGATAGTGTGGCGCTGCTGAACGCAGCACGGCTGGGGGACACTGGAGGAGGGAAACATGAAGATCAACCCACCGACTGGGAGAGGGTTCCGTCAGTGGTTGACGTGGCCCTGGTTGCCGGTGGTAAGCTCCGGGCGAAGCTCGACGCCTTGCGGTTGGCCCTCCTGGAGGGTGACGACTCAACGGCGCTTGAGATCGCTCGGGACATCTGTGGACTGAAGGAGCGCGTACCCCGTGCAGCCTGAAATTCCCGTGGTCGAACTACTCCGCGTATCCTCAGTCGATCAGGCCGAGGATGACCGGGCAGGTTTGGCTCGACAGGAAGAAGCGAATCGCCGGACCACCCTCCGTCATGGACTGAGGGTGGTTCGGCAGTTCCGCCTCGTTGACGTGTCTGGAACAGCGACCATCCTCGCGCCCGAGGTGCAAGAGATGATCGCCATGGTTCAGGCTGGGGAGGCGAGAGGCATTGTCCTTGCCGACCTTGACCGCCTCTTGCGTCCCGACGACTGGACTTCGTTCGGCATCTTCCAGCCGATCAAGGATGCTGGAGCACTTCTGTATTTGCCTGACAATGTGTTGGACCTGAACACACAGAGCGGGTTTCTTCAGTCTGGACTACAGTCACTCATCGCTGGCAACGAACTCACACAGATCAAGAAGCGAATGTTGGGAGCCAAGGAAGAGAAGCGCAGGCAGGGAAAGCACCCAAACAACGACCTGTCGCTTCCTCTCGGGGTGAGCTATGACCGCAAGTCCGAGCGATACTTCTACAATGACGACGCCGGGAGAGTGCGCGAACTCTTCGACCTAGTCCACGGCCAGCACATCCACAACAAGGCAGAGCTAGAGCGCATCACTGGCATTGGACAAAGGACCATCGCCAACATTCTCAGGAATGAACTCTACATTGGTGTCAGAGCCTACACGCAGAAGAGATCACCCGAGAAGCGCGTGAAGGCTGGCGGGCGGCAGGCTGACAAGCGGAAGGTGGCGCGGAGCGGCGGCGAAATCATCCGTGTGCGAGTGTTTGAGCAACCCCTCATTCCCGAGGCTGTCTTCTGGGCGGTTCAGGACATTCTTGGAGGGATCAACAGAGAGTTCACCGAGCGCAGGAAGGACGCTTCTGCCCTGTTCACCTACAAGGGCATCCTATACTGTGCCAACTGCGGCTCTCCCATGTACACTGTTCCTGGTGGTAAGGCTGGACCTGTCAAGGACTACTACTTCTGCAGGTCTCTCAAGTACATCAAGCGAAACGGTGGTCGGACCTGTGACGCGCGCTATCTTCACCGCGACACAGTGGAAGAGTTCGTCTCAAACTTCATCGCAACACACCTTGCAGACGAAAATTACATACTAGCCTGCCTGACGAGACGCTTTGAAGATGGTTCAAGCGCCCAACACGAGCGCGACAGGCGCGATATTGAAGCACGGATCACGGCACTAGACAAGAAACGACAAAAGACCATCGACCTCTTTACAGACGACATCATCGACCGTGCCGAGTTCGACAGTCGACTAGCTAAGATCGACGCAGAGGCGCAACGTCTCAAGTACAGGCTTGATGGACTCGCCGCGCCTCAAAGTGTGCCTGAGAGGTCCGACCTTGAGAGAATCGCCGGGGAAGTGGCCGAAGCCTTCGCCCTGTTCCCGTACTGGGAGCATGAGGACCGCAAAGCCTTCTTGCGTGCCCAGGCCCCGAAGCTCTGGGTAAGTGACCGAGATGTTGTGCGATTTGAGCTTCCAATCTCTGGTCACCAACTCGGAAACCAGTGGGGCAGGGGTTCATGGCCGCCACGAGCATGAATTCGGCCGGATAGGTGAGGCTCACGGCGGCGCGCGCGATGGTCACGCGGCCGTCCTCGATGGGCTGGCGCAGCACCTCCAGCACGCTCTTCTTGAACTCCGGCAACTCGTCCAGGAAGAGCACGCCCCGGTGGGCCATGGACACCTCCCCCGGCCGGGGGATGCCGCCCCCGCCGATGAGCCCGGCGTCGGAAATCGTATGGTGCGGCGAGCGGAACGGCCTGCGCGTGATGAGCCTGCCGCCCCGGGCCAGTTCCCCGGCCACCGAGTAGACCCGCGTGACCTCCAAGGCCTCGTCGAAGGAGAGGGGCGGCAGCACCGTGGGGATGCGCCCGGCCAGCATGGTCTTGCCCGATCCCGGGGGCCCCATGAAGAGCAGGTTGTGCCCCCCGGCGGCGGCGATCTCGATGGCGCGCTTGGCGTGCTCCTGGCCCTTCACCTCGGAGAAGTCCAGGGGGAAGGGGCCGTGGTCCTGCTCCAGGACGGACTCGTCGAAGGCCGTGGGGGCGATGGTCTCCTCGCCCGCCAGGAAGCGCACGGCCTGGTCGAGGGTTTCCAAGGCGAACACGTCCAGGCCCTTGGCCACGCAGGCCTCCTGGGCGTTGGCCGCCGGGACCAGGAGCCCGCGCGCCCCCTGGCGTCGGGCCAGGTCGGCCAGGGGCAGGATGCCCGGCACGGGCTTCACCTCGCCGGTGAGCGAGAGCTCGCCCGCGAAATAGTAGCCGTCGAGGGCCTCGGGCCTGAGCGCCTCGGCGGCGGCCAGCAGGCCCAGGGCCAGGGGGAGGTCGTAGCCGGAGCCCTCCTTGCGCACGTCGGCGGGGGCGAGGTTCACGGTGATGCGCGAGGGCGGCAGGCGGTAGCCCCGGTTCTTGAGGGCCGCGAAGACGCGCTCCTTGCTTTCGCGCACCGCGCCCTCGGCCAGGCCCACCATGGTGAAGGAGGGCATGCCCTGGCGGGCCAGGTCGGCCTCCAGGACCACGGGATGAGCCTCCACCCCGGCCAGGGCGGCGGTTAATGCGCGGGAAAGGGCCAAGGGAACCTCCGGTGCGGACGTACGAATTCGGGGTACCCTATGCGCTTTCCCTTTGGGATGAAAGCGCCTCGCAACGAGCAAGCCCGGCGACGGCGTCCGGACCGGCCGGAAGCCACACCGGCAGCGCCCTCTGCTCAGAAGTTGATGTTCACGCCCAGCTCGCCGCCGCAGCCCGTGGCCTGGGGATTGCTGAACTGGGCCGTGCCCGAGCCCCGCAGGGTCACCCGTTCCGAAAGCTTGAAGGAAACGCCCAGGGACGCCGTGCCCCAATCCTCGGCCACCGGAGCCGCGGCCAGGGAATAGGGCGCTGCGGGGGCCGTGGTGATGGCGGCCTTGACCATGCGGCCCTGCCCCGCGAACTCATGGTTCCATTTCACTTCCGCGAAAGGCTGCCACCTGCCGAGGTCGGCCAGGACGCGCCAGCCGAGCTGGCTGACCAGGGAGTCGCGCGTCTGCTGACCGAAGGCCAGGGCCGTGACGCCGCTGGTCCCGGACTCGGTGAAGCCGTCGATGCGCACCTGCTGCAGCACCAGGCCGGCCACCGGACCTGTGGAGACAGGCCCCAGCTTGAGGTCGCCGCCCAGGCGCAGGGCCAGGCCCAGCGAGCGCCCGCCGGTGTCGGCGGTGTTCTGGTCCGTGAAGCGGCCCAGGGGCACGGTGCGGGTCGTCCTGTTCTGGATAAGGCCGTAGGAGGCCACCGCATTGCCCCACACGGGCCCGGCCTTGTAGGCGGTGTAGAGGCTGAAGGTCTGGTCGTTCTGGTCGAAGCGGCCGCCGTCGTCGGAAAAGTCCTGGGTCTGCGTTCCGGCGGAGAAGGCCGCGCCCAGGAGCAGCCCGCAGTCCAGCCGATAGTCCGCGCCCGCCGAACCGCTGAAGGGCGCGCCGGAGGAGTCGGGCACGCCCGGCGTGTTCCTGAGGCCCAGGGAATTGACCCCTCCGCTGGCCCAGACGTTGACCCCATGGGGGCCACGATGCTGCATGGATAGGTCTATCTGCCCCTGGATGGTGGCCGCCCGCGCCAGGCCGCCCTGCACCGGGGCCTCGGCCAGCAGGGACATCTGGGTGGGCGCGATGAGCAGGTTGTATTCGTAGTCGGCTTCGATCTGCTGCCCCGCCGTGGTGAAATGCACGCCGTTGGCCCCGATGAACAGGTTGGTCTGCATCTGGGCCGGGGTGACCTCGGCCCAGCTGACCAGCAGGGGGCTCAGGTCCGGGGACAGCGTGTTGGCCGACAGCACCGAGGAGGGGGTGAACCCGAACAGGGCGGGATGCTGCACCACGAAGCGCATCAGGCTGTCGATGTCGGCGGGGATGAAGCGCACGCCGACTGCGGACAGACTGGCCCAGCGCATCTGCCCGTAGGACAGGGAGGTGGCGTAGAGGTCGGCGTTCTGCGGGGCGAGCTGCCCGCCCAGGCCTGCGAACACGGCGTAGTTGTAGGAATTGGGCACGACGATGGCGCGCGCCCCGGCCGCTTGAAGGCTGGCCACGTTGGCCGCCTCCAGCGTGGCCAGGTTGGGCAGGAAATTGGGGTTGGCGGCGACCCAGGCCGGGGTCATGGCCCGAAGGAACTGGAGGTCGTTGTCGCTGGTCTTGAGCACGTAGATGGCGTTGGGATTGGCCGCGCCGCCCACGGAGGCCAGATAGTTCTGAATCTGCTGATTGGAGGAGACGTTGGTGGGGGCCGTCACGCCGGAAATGGGGGCCGTGGCGTCCGAGACGCGCAGGGTGGCCGAAAACGCGCCGCCGTTGGCGTAGTTGGTCCCGCCTGCCCCGACGGCCGCTCCGTTCAGTCCGAGCTTCCCGGCCAGGATCGTGGCGTTGGCCACTCCCGGGCCCACGAACCCGCCGCTGGCCCCCCGGGACACGGCGTCGGCGACCAGCCTGTCGAAGGTGGGTATCCCGGTGGTGTTGTAGCGGAAGTAGCCGCTGTCCAGGGTGCTGTCGCCAAAACCGACGTACTGGTTGAACCGGGCGGCGTTGGCCGACCCGGCGAATCCGAGAGCGAGGAGCGCCAAAAGGGGGAGAAGGAATCTGCGGTGTGTCATGCCCTTAATCCCAGGTAGGTTCGTGCGTTGCGAAAACACGCCCCCCCGGGCCAGGCGTCGGGATGACCTATCCGATTAGCGGCTGGTTTGACAGGTGAATCTTTCCCAGCCCAATCACCTGGGCACAGGGGAGTTGCATCCGGCCCGAGCCGCCTGACGCCAATGAAAAACGCCCCGTCTCGCGGGAGACGGGGCGTCGGTGGTCGCGTTTACGCCCGGCCGGACTACTTGATGATGGTGCCGATCCGGTTCCAGCGCACGTCCAGGGGGCCGCCCCAGGACCAGTAGATCACCCAGGCCTTGCCCCGGATGTATTCGCGGGGCACGAAGCGTTTGTCTTCCTTCCAGAAGCGCGAGTCCTGGGAGTGGTCGCGGTTGTCGCCCATCATGAAGTACTGGCCGTCGGGCACCTTCACCGGGCCGAAGTTGGGGCGGCCGAAGCCGTGGGGGTCCAGGCGCTTGTAGGGCTCGTCCACCTTCTCGCCGTTGCGGTAGAGCACGTTGTCCTTGAGTTGGATGGTGTCGCCGGGCACGCCGATCACCCGCTTGATGTAGTCGAGCGAGCGGTCCTCGGGGAACTCGAAGACGATCACGTCGCCGTGCTGGGGGTCGCCCGTTTTCATGAGCGACTTCTCCATGAAGGGCAGCTTGATGTCGTAGGAGAACTTGCTCACCAGCAGATGGTCGCCCACCAGCAGGGTGTCCAGCATGGACTCCGAGGGGATCTTGAAGGCCTGGATGATGAACGTGCGGATGATCAGCGCCAGAATGAGCGCCACCGCCAGGGCTTCCACGTATTCTTTCAGCAACTTCTGCCAGCGAGGGTTCATTGTGCTTCCTTGTTGAGGGAGATGGGGCTTCGCCCCATACCCCACCAGGGCTCTGCCCTGGACCCGCCAGGGGAAATGATTCCCCCTGGACCCCCCAATGGGGGATGCGGGGTTAGTCTCCGGCTTTCAGGGCTGCCAGGAAGGCCTCCTGGGGCAGCTCCACGTTGCCCATGCGCTTCATGCGCCGCTTGCCTTCCTTCTGCTTCTCCAGGAGCTTGCGCTTGCGGGTGATGTCGCCGCCGTAGCACTTGGCGATCACGTCCTTGCGCAAGGGGGCCACGCGCTCGCGCGCGATCACCTTGGCCCCGATGGCCGCCTGGATCACCACCTCGAACATCTGGCGCGGGATGACCTTCTTGAGCTTCAGCGCCACGTCGCGGCCCAGGTAATAGGCCTTGTCGCGGTGCACGATCACGGCCAGGGCGTCCACGGGGTCGCCGTTGAGCAGGATGTCGAGCTTCACCAGGTCCGAGGCGCGGTAGTCGATGAGCTCGTAGTCCAGCGAGGCGTAGCCGCGCGTGCCGCTCTTGAGGCGGTCGAAGAAGTCGTAGACGATCTCCGCGAAGGGCAGCTCGTAGGTGATGATCACCCGGGTGGCGGTGAGGTACTTGATGTCCTTCTGGATGCCGCGCTTCTCCTCGCAGAGCTTGAAGACGTTGCCCACGTACTCGTTGGGCACGTGGATCTCCACGCGGGCGAAGGGCTCGTAGAGCGCGGCGGTGTCCTGCTGCTTGGGCAGCTTGGAGGGGTTGTCGATGGAGAAGGTGGTGCCGTCGTGGCGCTCCACCTTGTAGACCACCGACGGGGCCGTGGCGATGAGCTCCACCTGGAACTCGCGCTCCAGGCGCTCCTGCACGATCTCCATGTGCAGAAGGCCCAGGAAGCCGCAGCGGTAGCCGAAGCCCAGGGCCTGGGAGGTCTCGGGCTCGAAGGTGAAAGCCGCGTCGTTGAGCTGGAGCTTCTCCAGGGCGTTCTTCAACTGCTCGTAGTCGTTGGCGTCCACGGGATAGAGCCCGCAGAAGACCATGGGCTTCACTTCCTTGAAGCCGGGCAGGGGCTCCGTGGCGGGCTTGGCGGCCGTGGTGATGGTGTCGCCCACGCGGGCCTCGTTCAAGTCCTTGATGGCCCCGCAGAGGAAGCCCACCTCGCCGGGGCCGAAGTCCTGCACGTCCTGGGGGCCGGGGGAGAACACGCCCAGGCGCGTCACCTCGAACTCGGCCCCGGTGGAGAACATGCGCAGCTTCTGGCCCGTGCGCATGGTTCCGTCCACCACGCGGAAGAGCACCACCACGCCCTGGTAGGAGTCGTACCAGGAGTCGAAGATCAGGGCCTTGAGCGGGGCCTCGCGGTCGCCCTTGGGCGGCGGCAGGCGCTTGACGATGGCTTCCAGCACCAGGTCGACGCCCAGGCCCGTCTTGGCCGAGACGTTCATGGCCTCGGAGGTGTCCAGGCCGATGCCCTCCTCGATCTCCTGCTTCACCCGGTCGGGGTCGGCGGACTGGAGATCGATCTTGTTGAGCACGGGGATGATCTCGAGGTCGTTGTCCAGGGCCAGGAAGACGTTGGCCAGGGTCTGGGCCTCCACGCCCTGGGTGGCGTCCACAACCAGGAGCGCGCCCTCGCAGGCGGCCAGGGAGCGCGAGACCTCGTAGGAGAAGTCCACGTGGCCGGGGGTGTCGATGAGGTTGAGCACGTACTCCGCGCCGTCGGCGGCGCGGTAGGGGATGCGCACGGTCTGCGCCTTGATGGTGATGCCGCGCTCGCGCTCCAGGTCCATCTTGTCCAGATATTGTTCGCGCATTTCCCGCTGGGTGATGACCTTGGTCACCTCCAGGATGCGGTCGGCCAGGGTGGACTTTCCGTGGTCGATGTGCGCTATGATGCTGAAGTTCCTGATACGCGTAGTGTCTACCATTTTGTACCTGCTGACTCGTGTGCGAAGGTCCCTTAAAAGATGGCGAGGGGAAGGTCAATCACGGCGGCCCCGCGCGAGGGGTCCGGCGCGAAAAAATCCCGCGCCATCGAGCCATTGGCCCGGCGCACTTGCAAAAAATCCTTCACCTGCTACCAATGCGCCCAAGGAGAACGCCATGAACCGATCCCTCCGGGCCGCCCTGCTGGCGAGCCTGCTCTCCCTGGCCGTGCCCGCCGGGGCCGCCGGACCGAAGCTCCCCGAGGCCCTGCCCCCCGAGGAGGCCGTGAAATTGCTGGCCAAGCCGCCCGCCGGGCTCGACCTCATCGACATCCGCACCCCCGCCGAATTCCAGGACTATGCCCTGCCCGGCGCGCTCAACCTCGACGCCGCCGCCGTGCTGGCCGACGAGACCCTGCTCACGGGTTCCGGGCCGCTCGTCCTGGTGGACAAGGACGGCACGGCCGCCTTCGCCGTGGCCGGGGCGCTGGCGGCCCGGGCCTCGCGCCCGGTGCTGGCCCTGCGCGGAGGCATGGCGGCGTGGTGGACCACCAAGGAACTGGGCGTGGCCGTGCGCGAAGTCCCGCTGGGCGACGCGCCCGCCGCCGCGCCCGCCGTGCAGACCCCTCCGGCTGCTCCGGCCCCGGCCGGACCCGCCCCTTCCGACCCGACTCCTCCTGTCCCTTCACCCTCCGGCCCGGCCCCCCAGCCGCCGGCCTCCAAGAACGCGGGATGCTGACCATGACCGACGACATCCGGACCGACACCGACGCCACGCCCCGCAACGGCGACGCCGGGAGCGACGACACGCGCGACGGCGGCAACGCTTCCGCCGCCGAGGCGGCCAAGGCCCACGAGAGCGCCCCGGCGCGCGTGGCCGTGCAGGAGCTTCCTTCGCCCCCGCCCATGAACCCCTACCTGGCGGGGCTCTTCCTGGGGCTCACGCTCCTGGCCTCCTATCTGATCCTGGGCGCGGGCCTGGGGGCCTCGGGCGCGCTGGCCCGCCTCGGGGCCTGGCTCGAACACTTGATCCTTCCGGCGCGGGTCGAGGCCAACGCCTATTTCGGCCCCTGGTTCCCCGATCCGCTCGCCTACTACCTTTCGTTCATGTTCCTGGGCGTGCTGGCCGGGGGCCTGCTCTCGGCCCTGGCTGGCGGACGCCTGCGCTTCATGGTGGAGCGCGGCCCCACGGCCTCGCGCCTGCGCAGGCTCCTGCTGGCCCTGGCGGGCGGGGCGCTCACGGGCTTCGCCGCGCGCCTGGCCCAGGGCTGCACCTCGGGACAGGGGCTTAGCGGCGGGGCGCTCCTGCTCACGGGCAGCTTCGTCTTCCTGGGCTGCGTCTTCGCCACGGGCTACCTGACGGCCTGGATCTTCAGGAGGCAGTGGAAATGATCGCCACCCTTTTCGCCACCGGACAGCTCAACGCCCCCCTGGGCTTCGCCGCCGCCCTGGCCGTGGGCTTCTGCTTCGGCCTGTGCCTGGAAAAGGCCGGCTTCGGCAGCTCGCGCCGCCTCACGGGCGTGTTCTACCTCACCGACATGACCGTCGTGAAGGTGATGTTCACGGCCATGGTCACGGCGGCCCTGGGCCTCGTGGCCGCCTCGCGCCTGGGCGTGCTGGCCCCGGAAACCCTCTACCTGATGCCCACGGTGCTGGGCGCGCACGCCGCGGGCGGCGTGATCCTGGGCCTGGGCTTCGCCATGGGCGGCTGGTGCCCCGGAACGGCCGCCGTGGGCCTGGCCTCGGGACGCCTGGACGCCCTGGTGTTCCTCGTCGGCGTGGTGCTGGGCTCCGTGGGCTTCGCGGAGGCCTTCCCGTGGGTGGCCCCGTACGCCTCCATGGGTTCGCGCGGGGTGTCCTTCCTTTTCGAGGCCCTGGACATCACCCAGGACCAGCTCGTGCTGGCCCTCACGGGCGGCGCGGTGGCGCTGTTCTGGGTCTGCGAGGTCATCGAGCGCGGACCGGCCATCGCCCGGCCCGGCGTGAGCCGTCTCTTCCTGGCGGGCTTCTCCGTGCTTTTGTGCCTGGCGGCCCTGGTGGCCCTCAACGTGCCCAGGGTCCAGACGGCCTCCGGCCCAGCCGCCGTCCCGGCCATTCCGGGGACCGCTCCCCGGACCGGCGCGCAGACCGGACAGCCCCAGCCCGCCCAGCCCTCGCCCGACGCGGCCATCCTGGCCCAGGTCCAGTCCGGGGGCGACCACATGGAGCCCTGGGAGCTGGCCCGGCGCATCATGGCCCAGGACCCCTCCCTCGCCCTGGTGGACATCCGCACCCCCGAGGAGTTCGCGGCCTTCCACCTCAAGGGCGCGGCCAACATCCCCATGGCCGAACTGCCCCAGGCCCTCGCGGCGAAGCGCGGCCAGGGCGTCGTGGTGCTCTACTCCAACGGCATGACCCACCCCGCCCAGGCCCGCGACGCCCTGGCGCGGCTGGGCTTCCCCAACGTCTACCTGCTCACGGGCGGGCTCAAGGGCTTCTTCGAGGAGGTGCTCAAGCCCGTCTCCCTGCGCGACGCGGCCCCGTCCCCCGAGGAGGCCCAGCGCATCCGCGAGGCCAGGAAGTTCTTCCTGCCTGCCGACTGGAACGCCCCCGCCAACCCCGCCCTGCTGGCGCCCCCGGCGCGCCTGCCGGGCGTGGCCGACGTGCAGTGGCTGGCCGCCAACCTGGGCAAGCCCGGACTCAAGGTCATCGACCTGCGGCCCCAGCCCCAGTACAACGCCGGGCACGTGCCCGGCAGCCTCTCGCTCCACTTGGAGAGCCTGCGCGGCAACCAGGAGGGCGTGCCCTCCATGCTGCTGCCCGCGCCGCTCCTGGCCGCGCACATGGGCCAGATGGGCCTGACCCCGCGCGACCTGGTGGCCATCCTGCCCGGCGACTCGCCCCACGACGCCACCTTGCTGGCCATGGCCCTGGAGCGCCTGGGGCACCGGCGCACCGTGGTGGTCCTGGGCGGCTGGAAGGCCTGGGCCGCCGCCAACCTGCCCAAGGACGCGGCCCTGCCCAAGGTGACCCCCTCGCGCTATCCCGCTCCCGAAGGCCCCGACGGCTTCACCGTGAACGGACGCGAGACCCACGCCGCCATGACCGGCGGACGCACCGTGATCCTGGACGTGCGCCCCGCCGACTACTTCTCCGGGGCCAAGTCCGACGAGGCGCGGCCCGGCCACATCCCCGGCGCGGTGAACCGCCCCTTCACCGAGGACCAGGCCAAGGGCCCGGGCGAGATCATCGTGTTCAAGCCCAGCGAGGAGTTGGAGAAGGCCTACGCGGCGCTCATCCCCTCCAAGGACCACCCCGTCATCGTGCACTGCCGCACCGGACATCAGGCCTCCCAGACGTGGTGGGTGCTCACGCGGCTTCTGGGCTACACCAACGTGAGGTGGTACGATGCGGGCTGGACCGAATGGGCCGCCCGCCCCGAGTGGCCCGCCGTGGCCGCGCCCCCTCCGGCCCAGCCCGCGCCCCAGCCAGCCCCCCAGACCGACCCCGCCAAGGCGGCCAAGCCGTGAGCGTGCTGGCGGAACTCTCCCTCTTCCCCGTGGGGGCGGGCGCGAGCCTGGCCCCCCACGTGGCCCGCGCCCTGCGCGTGATCGAGGCCTCGGGCCTGCCCTACGAGCTGGGGCCCATGGGCACCTGCATCGAGGGCGAGTGGGACGAGGTGATGGCCGTGGTGGGCGCGTGCTATCAGGCCGTGCAAGAGGGGCAGGAGCGCGTCTACCTGACCCTGAAGATGGACTGCCGCCCCGGCCGCTCCGGGGGGCTTTCGGCCAAGACCGGGGCCGTGCGCGCCCTGCTGAAGGAGTCCGCATGATGCGTCTGGTCCGTGGACTGGCCTGCGCCGGTCTGGCCGTGGGGATGCTGGGGGCGTGCGCCGCGTCCCATGAACAGGGCACGGACCCCTCCCAGGTGGCCCAGGCCAACATGCAGGCCGACGTGACCTCGCTCAAGTCCCGCGTGCAGGAGCTGAGCATGCGCGTGGAGGGCGTGGAATCCACCACGGGGCGCAAGGGCCAGGGCCTCACCCTGGAGGACGTGAACCAGCGTCTGGCGCGCCTGGAGGACGTGGTGACGCGCATGGCCGCCACACTGGGGCTGGACCCGGGGCCGCGCGCGCCGTCGGCCCCCTCCCCCGCCCCGAGCCCCGCGCCTGCCCCGGCCGCGCCTGCCTACGAATCCCGCGCCCCGCTCCACGAACCGGCCCCGGCCGCTCCCGGACGGGAGGACCCCTACGCCCGCTACCAGCCGCCCACCCTCCAGACCCCGTCCCTGCGCCTGGAACAGGAGGCCCCGGGGGTCTACGGCGTCGCCCCGGCCGGGCCCTACCCCGCCGCCG
Source organism: Fundidesulfovibrio magnetotacticus (assembly GCF_013019105.1). Lineage (NCBI taxonomy): Bacteria > Pseudomonadati > Thermodesulfobacteriota > Desulfovibrionia > Desulfovibrionales > Desulfovibrionaceae > Fundidesulfovibrio > Fundidesulfovibrio magnetotacticus. Next base: position 144,386 of record NZ_BLTE01000011.1, on the reverse strand, counting down.
CGCCGACGCACGCCCCGGACCCCTCCGCCCCCGACGAGGCCATCTACGCCATGGGCATGGAGTCCTTCAGCCAGCGCGACTTCGACCGCGCCAACACTCTCTTCGCGGAACTGCTCAAAAGTTACCCCAATTCGCGCCAGGCGGCCCCGGCCCTCTTCTGGCAGGCCGAGAGCAACTACCAGCAGGGCGACTACGGCCGCGCGGCGCTGCTCTGCCAGGACCTCATCCAGAAATATCCTTCCAACACGCTCGTGCCGTCGGCCATGCTCAAGCAGGCCCTCTGCTTCCGCAAGCTGGGCAAGATCCCGGCCGCCAGGATCATCCTCCAGGACGTGGCCAAACGCTACAGCGGCATCCCCGAGGGCAAAAGCGCACAGGCCCAGCTCAAGGAGCTGAAATAACCGCGCGCCCGGCACGCACCCCCCGGCCTCGGGCCTTTTCAAATCGCGCCCGGCGTGGCACTCACCCCGCGTGACCCGTTCCTCGCGCGCCGACATTCTGGGCCTGCTGGCCGTGCTCGCCTGCGTGGCGGCCTTCTACCTGGCATCCTACCGCCACATCCTGGAAGCGCCCGGCCACGTCTACCAGAACTGGGACCAGACCATCCCGCCTTTCCCCGACGAAATCCGCGCCTACGGCTCCATTTCGCGCCAAGCCTGGTCCCCCCTCTTCGAGATGGGCTCCCCGGGCACCTTCAACGGCATCAGCCGCGCCTTCGACCTCATCATGCGCGAGTCCCTGGCCTTCCTGGGCGGCCCCCTCCTGGCGCGCTGGCACTTCCTGCTCTACGCCCTGGCCGGGGCCGCCGGATGGTGGCTGCTCTGCCGACGCATGGGCCTGGGGCGCTGGCCCGCCCTGGCGGCCTGCCTGCTGAGCCAGTTCAACCCCCGCACCTACTCCCTGGCCGTCTCGGGCCACGGTTTCGAGGTGGGCTTCTCCCTCGCCCTGGCGCCCTGGGCGGTCTTCTGCGCCGACAAGGCCCGCTCGGCCCGGGGCGCTGCCTTCGCGGCGTGGTCCCTGGCCTGCGGGATGACCGCCGCCCTGGCCTTCTCCGGCTCACCCATGGGGCTCGCGCTGACGGCCGCGTTCCTGGGCCTGTGGCTGGCAGGATCGCTTGCCGTCACCTGCCGCCCCCGGCCCCTGGCGGCACTGGCCCTGGCCGGGGCCGTCATCGTCGCCACCCAGGCCCACTGGGTGCTGCCCATGGCCGGGCTGGGCTCGGCCGGGGCCAAGTACAACCAGAGCTTCGACGACGTGAAGGCCCACTACCTCCACCTCTACAAGGATTTCTCCTCGCCGCCCCGCCAAGCCCTGCTCGGGCACACCGACAACCTGGGCATGGGCACCGAACAGGCCTACCCCGTGGAAGGCCCCTACGCCCCCTGGTGGGAGGCCTCGGCCACGGCCCTGCTTGCCTTCGCGCTCCTGGGCCTCACGGCCAGGGCCAGAGCGCCGTCGCTCAAGTGGTTCGCAGCCGTCTGCCTCCTGACGGGCTTCTGGATGACCGCGGGGGCCAACACCCTCCCGGGCCGCGTGCTCTACGAAGGCCTGCTGGCCCGCGTGCAGATGGTCTTCTTCCTCATGGCCCGGCCCATGCGCTGGCTCTCGCTCTACCAGGCCGGACTGGCCGTGCTGGTGGGCCTGGGGCTCCAGGCTGTGGCCGACAGGGGGTTCTGGCGGCTGCACCGCTGGCCCGCGCCCCTGGCCGGAGCGCTCTGCCTCCTGGCGCTGGCGGGCTACCTATGGCCGTGGTGGTCCGGGGCACTGGCCGTGCCCCGCAACGAGACCACCCAGACCATGGCACTCATGCCCCAGCCCCTGCCCGAGTCCGAACGCAAGCTGGCCGCGAAGATCGCCGCCGACCCCGGCGACTGGCGGCTCACGGTCTTCCCCACGGTCAGCGGCCCCACCGGCGACGTGCCCGCGCCCCCGGCCACCTCGCTCACGCGCAACTTCGGCATGCTCGGCAAGGACTCCCTGGTGGGACCGGCCTTCGTGGGCCAGCCCTTCGGGCGCTTCCTGCTCTCCCTGGCCCACCGCCCCTACCCCTGGACCGACGCCTACGGCCGACTCCTGGGTCTGGGGGCCGTGCGCCGCGTCTTCCTGGACCGCAACGTCCCCCATCTCTCCTACGACGATTTCGGCTGGATGCCCCGGGTGAAGCGCGGCTCCGAGACCCTGGCTGATCCCGGAGACAGCCTGGAACGCTTCCTGGCCGCCCAGCGCGACCTGTCCCCGGACCCGGACTGGAGCGCGCCGCCCTTCCTGACCCTGGACAACAGGGACTACCTCCCGCGCCTCCGGTTCGTCCGGTCGAGCCTCCTGGCAGCCGGAGGCCTGCCCTTGCTGGCTGCTCTGGCCGAGACGCCGGGCAACCTTTTCGCCGACGCGGCCCTCTTCTCCGGCACGGACCTGGACGCGGCCCAGGCCGAAGCGCTGCCCGGAAAGGCCGGTCTGGCCGTGCTGGGCGACGGCTGGCCCGAACTCCTGCTCCCCTGGCTGGACGCACAGGCCTGGAAACCGGCCTCGGCCGGCTCCTCCCCCGCGCCCGGCGGCTGGACGCGCCTGGACGAGCGCTGGCGTCTGGCCCCGTGGCTGGACGCCTCGCCCCTGGATCGCGCCGCCCTGCTGGCGCTCGGACCGGCCGCCCTGGAGATCCCCCTCGACGGCCGGGGGGCGCACCGCATCCTGGCGCGCGTGGCGGCCCTGCCCGACGGCCATGCGCCCGGAGCGGAGCTTGACGGACGCCTCCTCGTCTCCCCGGGCGACCCCGAGCCCCTGGACCGGGGCTGGCGCTGGCTCGATCTGGGGGTGCACCAACTGGGCGGGTCGAGCGTTCTGCGCCTCGCCGCGCGCGGACCCGGCGCGCTGGTGGCCGGAGTGCTGGCGACGCCCGAGGAAAGCTTCGAAACCGCGCGCCGCGCCCTGGACCAAGCCTTCCCTCCCGACGGCCCTGTCCTCGCGGCGGTTCAGGCCGAGGCCTGCGCGCTGCCCGGCGGCGCGCCCTACGCCCCGCTTCTGGAAGCGCCGCTCCTGGGCTCCTGGCCCGGCCTGCACCGCGAGATGGAAGGACTTCGCACGGAGGGCTTCGACGGGACCGGGGCCGGGACCCTGGCCGCCGAGGGCAGCCATGTGGGCCGCGCCCTGTTCCGGCTGGACCTGCCCCGGGAAATCTCCGGCTTCACCCTGTGGTGCAGCCCCCGGCTCTTCGGCGACACGGACGGCCTGGCCTTCGCGGCGGCCGAGTGGTCGCCCGACGGCGTTTCCTGGCGACCGCTCTTCGAGATCGCCGGACGCGCGGACGGCCGCTGGGAGGACGTCTACGGCCGGGTGCTGGGCCTGCGCGTGGAGGAACCCCTGCGCGCCCTGCATCTGCGCTTCACCCTGCGCCAGGCGCAGCTCAACTCCCTGGGCAATGCCCCCAACCGGCCCATGCGCCTCGCCCTGGAACCCGCCGCCCCGCTGGGCGGCGCACCCTCCATGGGCCAGGCCGTGGAGCTGCCCGCGCGCTTCGAGACCCGGCCGCCCAGGCCCGGGCGCTACGCCGTACAGGCCAGGCTCCTCACCCCCGACGGCCCCCGCTGGGCCGACCTGGGCCAGCGCGAAACCGGCGCGGACGGCACGCTCGACTTGAGCGGCGGCCCCCCGGGCATGGCCTGCGACCTCTTCCTGCTGCGCTCGGGCACGCCACCCGACCCGGCCGCCCCCCTTCCGCTGGAAACGCGCCGCCTGAATCCCACCCGCTACGAGGCGTCCGGCATCCCGCCGGGGGGCGGTCTCCTGCTTTTCTCGGAGTCCTGGCACCCCGGCTGGCGCGCCGGAGAGGCGAAGCCCCTCAGGGCCTACGGGTTCATGAACGCGTTCGCCCTGCCCCCGGGCGGCCCCGAGAGCGTGGTCGTGGACTTCGCGCCCCAGCGTCTGCGCGACCTTGGCGACCGCGTGAGCGCCGCCGCCTGGATCGCTTCGGGCGCGGCCTGCCTGCTCCTGGCCGGATGGAGCGTCTTTTCTTCGCGCCGCAAACAGGGTAGGCCCCGGGAGACGCCATGATCCCCCAGACCGCCAAGGGCCTCGTCCGGCTGGCCAGACCCCACCAGTACGTGAAGAACCTCTTCGTGCTCCTGCCGCTGTTTTTCGGCTGGAAGCTCGGGGACGCCCAGGCCCTGGCCGGGGCCTTGAAGGCCTTCGCGGCCTTCTGCCTGGCTGCCAGCGCGGTCTACGTCTTCAACGACCTGCGCGACGCGCCCCAGGACGCCCGGCACCCTGTGAAGCGCCAGCGCCCCCTCCCCTCGGGCCAGGTGACGCCCTCCCAGGCCCGCCTTTTCGGGGCCGCGCTGGCCTTGGCGGCGCTGGCCCTGGTCCCCATGGTTCCCGGCGCGGGCTTCACGGCCGCCCTGCTGGCCTACCTGGCCATCAACGGGGCCTACAGCCTGGGGCTCAAGCACTACGCCATCGTGGACCTTTTGTGCATCGCCCTGGGCTTCGTGCTGCGCATCTTCGCGGGCGGGGCTGCCTCCGGCGTGGAACCAAGCCACTGGATCGTGATCATGACCTTCCTCCTGGCCCTCTTCCTGGGCCTGGCCAAACGCCGCGACGACCTGCTCCTGGCCGAGGACGGCGTGCACGCCCGCAAAAGCCTGGACGGCTACTCCCTGGAGTTCGTGAACCTCTCCATGGCCGTGATGGCCGGGGTGGTGATCGTGAGCTACATCCTCTACACCCTCTCCCCAGACGTGATGGCCAAGCACGGAACCGACCGGCTCTACCTCACGGGGCTGTGGGTGGTGGCGGGCATCCTGCGCTACATGCAGATCACCTTCGTGGAGGCGCGCTCGGGCTCGCCCACCCAGGTGCTCCTGCGCGACCCCTTCATCCAGGTGTGCATCGCGGCCTGGGTGGCGTCCTGCTACCTGATCCTCTACGCGTCGCGGTGACCGTCATGCGCCGGCAAATCCAGCCCTTCGATCCGTCCGCCTACGACGCCGGATGCCTGGCCCTGCGGACCCGCCTGGACCGGCTGGCCCGCCTTGAGGCCCTGGGACGCGCCGACGCCGTGGAACGCAACCTGACCAGGACCGCCCGGGACCTGGACGAGCACTTCGAGGCCGCCTTCGTGGCCCTGGGCATCCAGCGATCCTTTGCGCCGGACGCCCAGACCTTCCCCCGGGACTTGCCCCGGCGCGACGCCCTGCCCGGCCAGGACGCCACGGGGGGGCGCGGCGCACGCTGCCTCATCCGGCAGTTCCGCCAGGCGCACGCCCTGGTCATGGAGTCCCTGCCCTGGCCCGTGCGCGAAAGCCTGGACCGCGCCCGACGCCGCACGCGCCGCACCATGGGGACCGTCCTGGCCCTGGCCGCCTGCGCGGCCGTGCTGATCCTGGCCTGGCCCGCCCTGCGCGGAGTCTGGCACGGGTTCGAGCGGGCCAACTTCGTCCACGACTTCGTGCTCCAGGCCGCCGACCGGCCCGGGGTGCGCATTGCGGGGGTCTACGGTCCCGAGGTTCAAGACGGGCTTCGCTGGCGCTGGGGCTGGGGCACGCGCTCCATCATCGCCCTGGAACTGAACCGCCCGGAACCCGTTCGCCTGGACTTCGCGGTCTCCAACCCTCTGGAGGGACAGACCCTCTCGGTGATCGTCAACGGCGAGACCCTGGCCCACCACGGACCGCTCCCCGCAGCCACGGGCATGGCCCGCTCCGCGTCCGGGAGCGTACGCTTTCAGGGCAAGGCGGGGCTCAACGCCATCGTGATCGAGCATCCCCTGATGAACCACTTCACCTTCACCGGAGACGACACGCCCTACAGCGTGGCCTTCCTGGAGCTGGTCCTCTCCACGGGGCTGAGGGCGGGGCGGTGAACGCGCCGCGCGCCACAGCGCTTCTGGGGGCCGCGGGCTGCCTTGCGGCGGGAGGCCTGGGCTGGGTGGCCTGGCGCGCCCTGGGCCTGCCCGCGCTCCTGGCCGGCGCTGGGCTTGCAACGGTCTGCGCCCTGGCCGCGCTGACCGCCCGGCGGCTGCCCATGGGGCCGAGCAAATATGAGCAGGTCTCGGGCCTGGAGCGTGCCGCCCTGGCCTGCGCCCTTGCCGGCAGCGCGTTCTTCGCCCTGGTCGGGCTCGATGCCCTTGTCCAGATCGCAGCCGAAACCCTGCGTCTGATCGGACACCCCTTCGCCTCCAACCTCCTGGACGGGCGCGAGCCCTCCAAGGCTTGGCTGCTGCTCCACGGCAGGACCATTTACCCGCCGCTGGACGGCAACCAGTTGCTGGTCACGCTCTACAATCCTCTCTACCATCTCGTTCTGGCCGGGCTCTTCACCCTGGACCAACACCTCTTCGCCGTCGCCCGCGTGCTCAACGCCCTGCTGGCCGCCGGGCTGCTGGCCATGGTCTGGAGGCTGGGCTCCCTGCGGGGCGGCGTCCTGGCCGCGGCCGCGGCCGCGTTGGTCCTGGCGGTCTCGGAGCCTTTTTCCTTCGCGCGTTTCACCCGCCCGGACATGCTGGCATGGACCCTGGCATTCGCGGGCCTGCTGGCCGTGCACGCGGCCATCCCCCCCGAAGAACCCAGCCGAAAGCGCAATGTCGCCCGGGCGGCCCATGCAGCCGGAGCGCTCCTTGCCTTGGCCTACCTGACCAAGCAGCAGTCCATGCCCTTTGCCCTGGGCACGGCGCTCTTCCTGGCCGTCGAGCGGCGCTGGGGACTTCTGGCCCGCACGGGGGGGGCCTTCGTCCTCGCGGCCGGGGGCGGGCTGCTGGCCGAGGCGCTGGCCACCGGGAGCGACGTGTTCGCCCACACGTTGGCCTATCCCCGACTCATCGCCGCCAATCCGGAGATCACTTCGCTTGCGCGTGGGGCATCCGGCGTGCTGGCCTTCCTGGCCGCCAACGCGGGCCTTTGCCTGGCGTGGCTGGCCTTCGCCCCTGCACGATGGCGCGCCCGGCGCCTGGAACTGGAGGAGGCGGTGTTCCTGGCCAATCTGCCCTTCCTCGCGGTGCTCCTGGGCACATGGGGGGCGGACGCCAACTACCCCCTGAGCGCCCTGGCCCTCTTGTGCGTGCTGGCCGCGCGGGGCATGGCCCGCGCCCTGGAGAAAGGCCCGGCCTGGGCCGCACTGTGCGCGGCCGCGCTGCTCACTCTGCTGCCAGGCCAGACGGCCCCCGGACTTCAGCGGGATAGCCGCGCCGCGTCGCTGGCCTGGCGAGAGGCCGTGGTCCGGGCCGTGGCCGATGCTCCCGGACCGGTGCTGGCGGACGTGGAGGGCGCGCCCGCCTTCCTGGCGGACGCGGACCCGGACAAAATGGTGCTCTACGACGCCGTTGAACTGGCCGCGCACGCCTGGGCCTCGGGCCGCACCCTGGCCGGGTCCCCGCTGCTCGAAGACCTCGCCCGCAAACGCTTTGCCCTGGTGGTGAACAGCCCCACCCTGCACGCCCGGGAGTATACCCTGGCCCTGCACCGCCACTACACGCAGTCCGCCGCCCTGGGGCCGTTCGAACTCTATCGCCCGCGCAGCGCCGACGCCGTCCTTGAACTGCGCGGCATGACGCCACCCGGCGCGCCCGGCCCTTCGGAGGCGGGCTTTGCCGCCCGCCTGGAGCCTGGCGCGAACCTGCGGCGCGTGGAAGGGCGCGACTGCTGGTGCGCGGACGACCGCCGCGCGCCGGGCGAGGCGCTTTTGCGCCTGGACGCCCCCCCGATCGCGTCCACCTTCGAGGCGGGGGTGTACCTGATGAAAAGCGGAGAAAGCGGGAGCGCCGCAGCGGACCTCCTGCTGCCCGGGGGCAAAGAACTCCCCGTGCCGGGACTCGGCGCCCTGAAGCGCCTGAGCTTCGACGAGGTCTGGAACGCTCCCACGCTCCTGCATGGAACGTGGCCGGGCGGGCCGGCGGCCGTGCGCCTGCGCCTGGAGGGCACGGCGACCCTGTGCGTGAGCACCGTGGACCCCGCGTGGGCGGTGCTGGACAGGGCCGCGAAGCCCTAGATCAGGCAACGGCGAGGCTTTGGCGGCGCGATGACGCCGCATCGGCCCTGAGCATGTCGCGGGCCTTGGCGTAGGCGCGCAGGCCTCTGCGCCAGACGGGATCGGGGTGGTCGGGCGCGGGGGTGAACTCGGGGGTGGGGTCGCTCCAGTCGGCCTCGAAGACGCGCTCGGCCCCAGCCTGACGGGCGGCGGCCTCGGCCAGGGCCTTGGCGGCCGCCTGGGCCTGGGCCTGATCCCCGGCCTGCCCCGGGCCGGGGTCCACCACCACGCGGCGCGAGGTGTAGTCCACGCCGAAGCCGCCCAGACGCACGCCTAGGGAACGCGTGACCACACGGGCCTTCAGGGGCTCCTGCACGGGGGACTGCTGGACGGTCGGCACCTGGGACGCGCCCGACTGGGCGGCGCGCGCCTGGAACACCGTGGCCTGCCGGATGCGGCTGGTGGACTCCATGGACGGACCTCCGGACCTGCGTCCGGTTGGGCTGCCTTGCCGTTGAGCGCCCGGTGCACGGGCGCACGGTTCCCGTCCATGGAAACCGAGAGGGATGCTAAAAATTAATCCCTCGACGGTTTCTTGGCAAGAAAAGGATGAAACCTTTTTCCTATGCGATAATCATACCAGCCATAACCGGCAGATTCCGCCCGCCCCGACTCCCTGCGGAACCCGCCGCGCCTGTGTTTGTGCGGTCCGCGCGGCTTCGTCACAAAGTCTCATGGCGGGCGTAACCTGATCGTCACAGGGCGTTCCTAGCTTCCACGTGCCGCCGGACGGGAATTCCGGCGCATCACCCCCAATCACCGGAGGCTATACCCCATGAAGAAATTCGCCGCTTTCCTTTTCGCCCTGCTGCTCCTGGCCGGCAACGCCCAGGCCCAGAGCATGCGCGTGGACGGCTCCACCACCGTGCTCCCGGCCATGCAGAAGATGGTCGAGGCCTACATGAAGGCCAACCCCGGCGTCTCCATCACCGTGTCCGGCGGCGGCTCGGGCAACGGCATCAAGGCCATCATCGACGGCGCCACCGACATCGCCATGTCCTCGCGCGAAATGAAGGACAAGGAACTCGACGCCGCCAAGGAAAAGGGCCGCCCCGTGAAGCCCATTGAGATCGCCATGGACGCCCTGGCCCCCATCGTCAACCCCGCCAACCCGGTCACCGACCTGAGCGCCGCCCAGCTCCAGGGCATCTTCTCCGGCGCCATCAAGAACTGGAAGGAAGTGGGCGGCGAAGACCGCGAAATCGTCGTGATCTCCCGCGACACCTCCTCGGGCACCTACGAGGCCTGGCAGGAGCTGATCATGAAGGACAAGAAGGTCACCCCCGCCGCGCTGCTCCAGGCTTCCTCCGGCGCGGTGCTCCAGGTGGTGAGCAAGAACAAGTTCGCCATCGCCTACGACGGCTACGCCTACGTGGACAAGACCGTGAAGGCCCTGAAGGTCAACGGCGTCTCCGGCTCCGAGAAGACCGTGGCCGACAAGTCCTACCCCGTCTCGCGCCCGCTCTTCATCATCACTTCCGAGAAGCCCGCCGAGCCCGTGGCCAAGTTCGTGTCCTACATCATGGACCCCGCCGGCGGCCAGAAGATCATCGGCGAAGTCGGCTACTTCCCGGTCAAGAAATAACAACGCACCGCATCCGGGCCTCCCCCACGCCGGGGGAGGCCCGCGCTTTTCACGGAGCCCCCAGTGGCCATCAGCCGCAAACTCAAGGACGACCTGATCAGGTGCTTCTTCCTGGTCACCGCGCTCGTCTCCATCATCTCCCTGGCGCTCATCATGGTCTACCTGTTCCTCGAAGGCTTCCCCGTCTTCAAGCTGGTGAGCGTGCCGGACTTCCTCTTCGGCAACTTCTGGTACCCCACGGCGGACCCGCCCGAGTTCGGCATCTTCCCGCTCATCGTGGCTTCCATCGCCGTCACGGCCCTTTCCTCGTTCATCGCCATCCCCCTGGGCGTCACCACGGCCGTCTACCTCTCGGAGATCGCCACTCCCAGGGCGCGCGGGATTTTCAAACCCCTGGTGGAGCTCCTGGCCGCGCTGCCCTCCGTGGTCATCGGCTTCTTCGGCATGGTGGTGGTGGCCCCGCTGCTTCAGGACCATCTGGACCTGCCCACGGGCCTGAACCTCTTCAACGCGAGCCTCATGCTCGCCTTCATGAGCGTGCCCACCATCTGCTCCGTCTCCGAGGACGCCATCTACGCCGTGCCCCGCGAACTCAAGGAGGCCTCCCTGGCCCTGGGCGCGACGCACTGGGAAACCATCCGGCGCGTCATTCTGCCCGCCTCGCTCTCGGGCGTCTCCACCGCCGTGATCCTGGGCATGTCCCGGGCCATCGGGGAAACCATGGTGGTGCTCATGGTGGCGGGCGGCGCGGCCATGATCCCCCACTCCATCTTTTCGCCGCTTCGGCCCATGCCCTCCTCCATCGCCGCCGAAATGGCCGAGGCCCCCTTCCGTTCCGACCACTACCACGCCCTCTTCGCCATCGGCGTGGTGCTCTTCCTTTTCACGCTGGCCTTCAACATCGTGGCCCAGCACATAGCCGAGAAGCACAAGCAGGTCGGCGCGGCCACGCTTTAAAGGAGGCTCACCATGCGCATCGACACAAAACACCTCAAGCGCCGCCGCCAGATGCAAAGCCTCATGTGGGGCGTCTTCCGGGGCTCGTCCCTGGTCAACGCCGCCGCGCTGGGCATCATCTGCGCCTTTCTCTTCGTCAACGGGCTGCCCGCCATCAGCTGGGAATTCCTCACCCAGCCGCCCAGGGACTCCATGACCGCGGGCGGCATCCTCCCGTGCATCATCGGCACCGTCATCCTCTCGGTGGGCTCCATGCTCGTGGCCTTCCCCCTGGGCGTGTGCGCCGCCATCTACCTCAACGAGTACGCCCGGCCCGGGCGCACCGTGCGCCTCATCCGGCTGGGCATCGCCAACCTCGCTGGCGTGCCCTCCGTGGTGTTCGGGCTTTTCGGCCTGGCTTTCTTCGTCACCTTTTTCGGCATGGGCGTCTCCATCGCCTCGGGGGTGCTCACGCTGACCATCCTCGTGCTCCCCGTGATCATCGGCACGGCCGAGGAGGCCCTGAAAAGCGTTCCCAGCACCTACCGCGAGGCCTCCCTGGGCCTGGGCGCAACCAAGTGGCAGACCATCCGGCTGGTGGTGCTTCCCGCCGCGCTGCCCGGGATGCTCACCGGGGCCATCCTCGGCCTCTCGCGCGCGGCAGGCGAAACGGCCGCCATCATGTTCACCGCCGCCGTGTTCTTCGCGCCCAAGCTGCCCACATCCCTCACCTCGGACGTAATGGCGCTGCCCTACCACATCTACGTGCTCGCCACCGCGGGCACCGAAATCGAAAAGACCCGCCCCCTGCAGTACGGTACCGCCCTGGTGCTCATCGCCCTCGTGCTGGGCATGAACCTCATCGCCATCGTGCTGCGCGCCCGCCTGCAGAGAAAACACTAGGACGACGGCGCAAGCGCCACGGCCCCCTCGCGCGGGCATTCGCGGCTGTACGCGCCCCCCGCGCGACGGACGGCGCAGCCGCGAGTGCCCGGCCGATGCCGACGCTCTCGCGCGGGGTGGCTCGACGGGCCGCACTGAAAGCGGCGTCGGCGCGGCCAACACAGGCTTAGCCTGGGAATCCCGCGAAGCAATTGCCGGGTCCAGGGGGGAGCCCCCCCTGGCGGGTGCAGGGCAGCGCCCTGCCGGGTCCAGGGCGGAGCCCTGGTGGGGTCCGGGGCGAAGCCCTGTTGGCGTCTGGCGGCATCCGGCGGATCTGGTGGCGTTCGGTGTCGTCTGGTGGCGTCTGGGGCGAAGCCGTGCATGAAGGCGACTTCCCCGCCCCCCCCAGCAAGCAGTTCCGCCTTGCGCCGTATCCGGTTCAGATGAATTTGATCTGCAGGTAGATTCTGGTGTTGCCGTCCTGGATGACGAGATCCATGGGCAGCTTGGTCTTTTCGATGGTGTAGGTTTCGAGCGATTTCACCTTGATTTCGGTGAGTTCCTTCTTGCTGATGGGGAAGGCTTTCTTGCCGTTGCCGAGTTTGAAGACGATCTTGTTACCGCCGTTATACCAAAAGTAATACGTTTTAACCTGGGTAAAGAAATACTCGGGGGCAAGGTCGATGATGTCGCGCTGGAGTTTGTGTTTGAATGTGAGGTCGAGGCGGTAGATGTCCGGGGCGACGCCCGCGAGGGCCTGCCCGGCGAGGAAGTAGCGGCCGGAGGCTTCGGGTGTCTCGGCGCGGATGTCGGCGTAGCCGGCCTCGATCTTGAAGTCGAGGGCCTTGGGGGCGGTGACGGCCTCGTCCTTGAAGAACTCGGCGAGGGACTGGGCGTTGGGGTCCGGGGCGGCCTGCTCTTTGGGCTTGGGCGTCTTCTGGGCGGCGAAGGCGGGCAGGGCCAGGGCGAAGAGGAGCAGGGCCAGGAGAGCGGCCGGGACCGGGCGGCGATGGAGCATGGCGTGCCTCGCGGGGTCGGTTTCCCGATGTCATAGGCGGTATCGCCCCGGGAGGCAACGGCGCGGGGTGGCGCGGCTCTTGCTGCGGGTGTATCGTGAAGCGGACGCTGCGCCGCGAACGGCCCGTGGGGCCGATCGAGGGCGTTTGCAGCACTACATTTTTGAAACAGACCGCACTTTTTTGAAAGGCCTGTTTCCAAGGACAACACACATGAAAGCTCTCGACGACCTGATGAACTCCGTGCGGGCCATGGGGCTCGAGGACGCCCCCGGGCTGCCCGGCGAGCCGGTGGACCTGCTGCTCTACGCGCCCTGCCCGGTGAAGCTGGTGGTGCAGGGCGCCCTGGAGGAGGTGGCCTCGGGGTATGCGGCGCGCGGCGAGTCGTTCAGGTTCCACCTGCCCATGGGCTGCACCTCCGTGGACCCCTACGATCCCATCCGCCGCGAGACGGATCCGGCGCGGCTGCCCGGCGTGATCGGCTCCATCGGCTTCGGGGATTTCTGGAGCCGCGAGTTCGCGGACCGCTTCGTGCGCCCCGGAATCTTCAAGTCCGCCCCTGCCCGGACGCTCTCGCCCCTGCACGAGCGCGCGGGCCTGGTGGATCCGCGCGGGCGCTACACGGTGTACGGCGCGACGCCCTACATCTTCATGGCCGACACCCGCCGCCTGGGAGACCTGCCCCTGCCCCGGCGCTGGGAGGACCTGCTGCACCCGCGCTACAAGGGCGAGGTGGTGATGTGCGGCGACGGCGACGACATGGCCGACGCCGTGGTGCTGAACCTCTACAAGGATTTCGGCATGGAGGGCCTGGAGGCCCTGGCGTCCAACGCGCGGGGGCTCATGCACTCGTCGAGCATGGTCAAGAGCGTGGGCACTTCGGAGGAGCGCGCGGGGGGCATCTACGTTATCCCGGCCTTCTTCGCCAAGAGCACGCGCCAGCCCGAGCACATCCGCATCCTCTGGCCCGAGGACGGCGCGGCGGCCAGCCCGCTCTATTTCCTGGCCAAGGCCTCGGAGCACGAACGGCTCGCCCCGGTGTTGGAGTTCTTCGCCTCGGGATTCGCCTCCATCGAGAGCGCCGCGTGGTTCGCGCCCATGGACGGCTCGCGGCCTTCGCCGCTGCCGCCCGAGGCGAAGCTCAAGTGGGTGGGCTGGGACTACATCGAGGACAACGACGTGAACGCCCTGCGCGACCAGCTCAACGCGCGCTTCCGGGCGCTGGTGCGGGCCGCGCGGTGAAGCTGGTCACGGTTGCCGGTCCGCCTTCGTGCGGCAAGACCTCGGTGGTGGCCAGGGCCTGCCGCGCCCTGGGCGGGGAGGGCGAACGCTGCGCGGTGGTCAAGTTCGACTGCCTGCAAAGCCGCGACGCCGAACTCTACGAAGAAGCCGGGGTCCGGGCCGTGGTGGCCTTTTCCGGCGGCCTGTGCCCGGACCACTTCTACGCCTCCAACCTGGAGGAGGCCTTCGCCTGGGCGCAGGGCACGGGGGCGGGCTGCCTGGTGATCGAGACGGCGGGGCTCTGCAACCGCTGCTCCCCGCACATCCGGGGCGCGCTGGCCCTGTGCGTGATCGACAACCTCATGGGCATCGACGCCCCCGAGAAGATCGGCCCCATGCTGCGCATGGCCGACCTGGTGATCGTCACCAAGGGCGATCTCGTGTCCCAGGCCGAGCGCGAGGTCTACCGCTACCGCATCCGCCAGATGAACAAGCGCGCGGTGATCCGCCACGTGAACGGGCTCACGGGCCAGGGCTGCGCGGAGCTGGCCCGGGTGATGGCCATGGCCCCGGACGTCGCGAGCGTCACCGAGATGCGCCTGCGTTTTTCCATGCCCGCCGCCGTGTGCTCCTACTGCCTTTCGGAGACGCGCATCGGCGAGCGCTACCAGAAGGGCAACGTGAAAAAGGCCCGTTTCGGAGGCCCCCATGGAGACTGACGCCGGAAAATCCCTGGCATCGCTCACGCTCACGGCCGGGCGCGACAAGTCGGGACGCCCCGAGGCCGCGGGCGTGACGTTCCGGCCCGGTGAGGTCACGGCGCTGCTTGGCCCCACGGGCTCGGGCAAGAGCCGCTTCCTCTCCGACATCGAATCCATGGCCAGCGCGGACACGCCCACGGGGCGCGCGCTCCTGCTGGACGGCCGCGCGCCGGACGCCGACGAGCGCTTCGCCCTGCAGGGACGCCTTGTGGCCCAGCTGACCCAGAACATGAACTTCGTGCTGGACATGAACGTGCTCGATTTCGTGCGCACCCACGCCCACAGCCGTGAGGCGGCCAACCCCGAAGAGGCCGCGCGACGCGTGCTGGAGGCGGCCAACGCCCTGGCCGGGGAGCCCTTCGGGCCGGGCACGCAGCTCACGCAGCTCTCGGGGGGGCAGTCGCGCGCCTTGATGATCGCGGACACGGCGCTCTTGAGCTGGTCGCCGGTGCTGCTCATCGACGAAATCGAGAACGCGGGCGTGGACAAGTCCAAGGCCCTGGAATTGCTGGTGCGCTCGGACAAGATCGTGGTGATGGCCACCCACGATCCTGTGCTGGCCCTCTCAGCGAAGCGGCGGCTGGTGTTCGAGCACGGGGCGGTGCGCCGCGTGGTGGAGCGCTCCCCGGCCGAGGCTGCCGCCCTGGAGGAACTCTCGGCCATGGAGCGGCGCTTCACAGAGGTGCGCGCGCTCCTGCGCGCCGGGAAGGACCTGGACGACGCCTGACGGCACATTTTCAACAGTCCGCGACCATCCCCAACAGGCTGGCCATGCGCGGCCGTTCGCGAACGAACGGGACCGACGTGACGACCCGGGCCGCTCTTCACCGGACAAACCCGCACGAGCCTGTTGGCCTCGCGGGGCATTCGCGCTAACGTACCCCGCAAAGGGGGAACCGCCATGCGCCACGCCCATGTCCTGACGCTTCTCGCCGTGCTGGTCTGCACGCCCGCCGCCTCCCGCGCGGCCCTCACCCAGGAGCAGGCCGCCCCGCTGCTCCTGGCCTGGATCGCCGCCCAGCAGCCAGGCCTGACGACGGGCTGCCTCAAGGCCGTCTCCAGCCAGTACAAAAACGGCGGCTTCACCGTGACCGTGGAGGCCCAGGCCTGCGGCCCCCAGGCCCAGGAAGCGGCCGGGCAGTGGCGCATCGACGCCCTGACCACGGAGGTCTTCAAGGCCCGGCCCGACGGGCGCTTCGCCGTGCCGCCCCAGGCGCAGGGCAGGCCCGCCTGGGTCAACACGGCCGTACTCGCCGGGCGCGAGGCCTCGCTGCCTCCCAAGGCCCGGGTGATCGAGGCGACGCCCGTGCCCGGCGTCCAGGGCCGGGCCTACGTGCTCTGGATGGACGACCCCAAGCGCCAGGAACACCCCCGCGACGAGGAATACACCTGCCCAGACTACAGCCGGGGTTCCTCCTGGAGCGGCCCCGCGCGGCTCTCCCTGGTGGACGTGGGCACAGGCGCGACGCGCAACACCCTGAAGATCGCCGACCCCCTGGAGGACCGCGACACCTTCGATCTCCCCTGGCGCATCCCCGCCGGGCCGGAGTTCGCCTACTTCGTGCCGGAACCCGCCGGGAAGGACCGCGCCGGACGCCCCGAAATCCTGCGCCTGCGCGACCTTGACGGCGACGGCCAGGCCCGGGAGTTCCACCTCTCCTCGGCGGGGAACTGCATGCTCATGCTCTCCTCGGTCTTCGGCTACGACGCGGCCCGCGACGAGGCCGTGCAATACCCCGTGGACCTGGCCGTGCGCCGCGACAAGGCCGCGCCCAAGGCTTCCGAGACGACATGGCTCAATTTCTGGCCCCTGCGCAAGGAGCCCGGCCCCAACGGCTGGCGCTGGGAGGTGGACACCAGGGGCCGGGCCGGCTGCCTGGAGCGCTTCGCCGTGCGCCCGGTCCGGGAGGCCCGCCGCTTCCAGGGCGAGCTTTCCGTGCAGCAGTGCGAACCCGGCGACTAGGCGGGTCCCGGGCAGGCGGGAGTCACCCTCCCGCGCAAAGCGGTGACACGGTTGTCCCGGTGGCCGGGCCACGGCTAGTGTTCCCCCAAAACATGGGGGAGCACGACACATGGCGACATTCATCCTGGTGCACGGCGCGTTCCAGGGCAGCTTCGTCTGGAAGGAGACGGCCGCCCTGCTGGAGTCCCAGGGGCACGAGACCCTCGCCCCGGGCCTGACCGGACTGGGCGACCGCTCGCACCTGCTGGCCGAGGGGCAGTCCCTGGCGGGCTACGTGGACGACGTGCAAAACGCCGTGGCCTTCGCCATGGCGGGTCCGTGCGTCTTCGTGGGGCACAGCTACTCGGGCTTGACGGCAACGGCCGCCGCCGCGCGCCTGCCCCGGCTCGCCCGGGCCGTGCTCTACGTGGACGCCCTGATTCCGGAGCCGGGCCGCTCCTTCCGAGACATGGCCGGGCCGGAGTTCGCCAAGACGCTCGCGGCCCACGTGCACGACCGATGGCTCGTACGGCCCTGGCCCCTGGCGGCGTTCGGCGTGGCGGGGCACGCCAAGGCCCCGGCCTTCGCGGCCAGGCTCACATCCACGCCCCTGGCCGCCTTCACCGACCCCTTCGCCTTCGGGCTGCCCGATCCGGCCCTGCCCGCCGGCTTCATCCGCTGCACCGGGAACCCAAACCCCTTCATCGAGGCCCAGGCCGCCAAGGCCCGCGCCTCGGGCTGGCCCGTGACGCTCCTGGACTCCGGGCACGCGCCCATGATCACCGCGCCGGAGGCCCTGGCCCGGGCCATCCTCACTACTGCCCACCTGATGGGCGTTCTCGGGGACGCCGCCCCGGCCCCGGCTCCCACGCTTCCCGAGGGTCTGCTGCGCACTCACCCGGCCCAGCCGGGAGAGCTGCCGGGAGGCGCGTCGTGAACCTGTCGGCGCGGGTGCGCAAACGGCTGGAACGCTTCACCCTGGATGTGGACCTCTCCTTCACGTCGCCGGGCGTCCACGCCGTGGTGGGCCCCTCCGGGGCGGGCAAGTCCACCCTGCTTCGGCTCCTCGCCGGGCTGGAGCGCCCCGACGAGGGCGCCGTGCGCCTGGACGCGACCACCTGGTGCGACACCGACTCCGGGCGCTTCCTCCACCCGTGGGAGCGCTCCGTGGGGCTGGTCTTCCAGGATTTCGGGCTCTTCGCCCACCTGAGCCTCTTCGACAACGTGCTCTTCGCCAAGGGCGACCGCTTCCGGGCCGAGGCCCTCATGCGAGCCCTGGACATCTGGCAGCTGCGCTTCGCCCGGCCGTCGCGCGTGTCGGGGGGCGAGCGCCAGCGCTGCGCCGTGTGCCAGGCCCTGGCCCGGAAGCCCGGGGCGCTGCTCCTGGACGAACCCTTCTCCGCCCTGGACCCCGTGACCAGGCGCTCCCTGGGCTCGCTGCTGCGCCGCTGCGCCCTCTCGCTCGCCATCCCCGTGGTGCTGGTGACCCACGACATGGAGGAGGCCCTTCGCCTGGCCGACTCCGTGACCTGCCTCGTGGACGGCCGCGAAGCCGGAGACTGGCTGGACAATCGCCTGGAGGCGATGCGGCGCGACCTGGACCTCAGCCGGGAGTACATCCGGCAACGCGAGACCGCACGGAGGCTCGAAGCATGAAAACCCTGCGCATTCTGGCCGCCCTGGCCCTGCTCTTCACCCTCTGCGCCCCGCAAGCCCGCGCGGAATCCCTCGCCGTGGGCGCGGGCGCGGGCTACAAGCGCCTGCTCGCCGAAGTGAACGCCGCCTTCAGCCGCCAGACCGGCATCGACGTGGTGGAGAGCTACGGCCACATGGGCCACATGGCCGCCCAGGCGAGGGAATCCGGGCGCATGGACATCCTTTTCGGCGACCTGGACTTCCTCAAGGGCATCAAGGACCTCGCCTTCGAGGACTTTCTCGACGTGGGCCGGGGACGCCTCGTGGTGGCCTACGCCTCGGGCGTGACCCTCGCCGCGCCCCGCGACATCGCCGCCCCGGACATCGACCGCATCGGCCTGCCCGACACGAAGAACGCCATCTACGGCAAGGCGGGCATGGAATTCCTCACCCGCTCGGGGCTCCTGGAGAGCGTGCGGCCCAGGCTGGTGGAGGTCTCCACCGTGCCCCAGGTGAGCGCCTACCTGGTCACGGGCGAGGTGAAGGCCGGGCTTGTGAACCTCACCGACGCCCTGGGCGTGCGCGACCGGATCGGGGGCTTCGTGGAGGTGGACCAGTCGCTCTACGAGCCCATCCGCATCGTGGGCGGCCTGCTGCCAGGCGCGAAGGCCAAGCCCGCCGTGGCGGCCTACCTGCGCTTCCTGGGCACGCCCGAGGCCAAGGCCCTGCTCGCCAAGCACGGGCTGTGACCGGGCCCGGCCCGTGGCTGGCCGCCCTGGCCGAACCCCACGCGCTCTTCGCCCTGGGGCTCACGGCGCGCACGGCCCTGGTCACGCTGCCTTTGCACCTCGCGGCCGGGCTGGCTCTCGGGGCGTGGCTGGCGCGCGGGCGCTCGCCCCTGAAGACGGCCGTGGAGATGGCCGTCACCCTGCCCCTGGTCTTCCCGCCCGTGGCCATCGGGTTCGTGCTGCTGATGCTTCTGGGGCGGCGCGGCGTGGTGGGCGCGTTCCTCCTGGAGCACGCGGGGGTGGAGCTGGTCTTCTCCTTCCACGGCGTGGTCCTGGCCTCCTTCGTGGCCGGACTTCCCCTGGTGGTGCGGCCGGTGCAGTCGGCCATCCGCTCGCTGCCGCCCGCGCTCGCCGAGGCGGCCCTGGTGCTGGGCAAGACGCCCCTCCAGGCCTTCTTCCTGGCGGTGCTCCCGGCGGTGCGCCGCTCCCTGGCCGCCGGGATGATCCTGGCGTTCGGGCGCTCCCTGGGCGAGGTGGGCATCACCATGATGCTCGGCGGCAACATCCTCGGGCGCACCAACACACTCTCGCTGGAGATCTACAACGCCGTATCCGCCGGGGAGTTCGAGAGCGCCGCCGCCCTCTGCACGCTCCTGGGCGCGGTGTCGGCATGCGTGTTCTGGGCGCTGCGCAGGCTGGGGGCGTTCTGAAAGGGCTCGGCCCGCGCCGAAGCGCGGGCCGTGGCTTCTGAAAAGGCCGGCCTTGCGGCTTTTCAGGAGCCCTGCGCGAAGCGCAGCCTGGAGCAGGGCGGCTTTGCCGCCCGCCAGCGGCTCCCACGAACCCCGTCTCGGGGTTTGTCATCAAGCAGAGCCCGCGCCGAAGCGCGGGCCTCCGTCATCGGACGAAACGCCCGGCTCCCCGGCCTGGACCGTCAGGGCCTTCGGAAGCCGTAGCCTTCCAGCACGGCCTGACCTTTGGGTCCCAGCAGGTAGTCCGTGAAGGCCTTGGCCCGCGGCGTGTGTCCCTCCACCAGGGAGACTCCGTAGAGCGCCCCCACGGCCAGGCTCTCCGGAAGCTCCACGATCTCCAGGCCCGGCAGCTCGGCCAGGGCCAGGCGCGAGGTGGTCAGGTAGACCAGGAACACGTCCGCGCGGCCCTCTTCCAGGTGCCAGGCGATCTGGCCCCGGGGGTAGTCCTTGGGGGGCATGGGCAGCGCCGGGTCGCCCACGAGCTTGATCGCCTTGGCCTTCAGGGCCTGGGCCGCTCCCTTCTTCAGGGCTTCGGCCTTGTCGAAGACGATCCAGGCGTAATCGCCGCCCGGGTCCAGCACGGGGGTGGAGGTTCCCACCTTCACGGCGGGGTCCATAAGCTTGTCCAGCAGGTTGTCACGGGTGAGCCCCACGGACTTCTTCGCCAGGGCGCAGACCACGTTGCGCGCGAAGGGCGCGGGCCGGGAGGCCAGGCCCTTGGCGGCCAGGGCCTCGGGGTTGCCCATGTCGGCCGAGGCGAACACGCCGGGGCGTTCGCCCGCCTCGATGCGCTGCCGGAGCGACCCGGACCCCGAGCCCGTGAGCGTGACGGGCACGCCGGTCTCGGCGGTGAAGGCCTTGGCCAGGTCGGCCATGGGCTTGGCCAGGCTTCCTGCGTGGAACACGCTCAGCCCCTGGTCGCCCGGGGGCTGGGAGGCTGGCGTCTGGGCCAGGGCCGGACCGGCCAGGAGCGCCAGACACGCCGCGACAAGAAACAGCGACTTTTTCATGGGACCTCCAAAACGGCGAAACCCGGGTCGCCCCGGGTTTCGCCAAACAGGTTGAACGGCTCGCGTCATTCCACGTTGAGGATCACGGAGAAGGCCTTGAAGAGGGCGCAGATTTCGTCGCCCACCTTGAGGTCCAGGGCCTTCACGGACTCGTCGGTGACCAGGGAGCAGACCAGCGTGCCGTCGGGCAGTTCCACCACCACCTCGGCCGAGATCTGCCCGGCGTTCACCTTGACGATGCGCCCGCTGTACTTGTTTCGGGCGCTGGTCTTGAGCTTGTCGTCCTCCTTGACCAGGATCACCCAGGGGGCCTTCACCGTGGCCGTGACCAGCGAGCCCTCCCGGATGCCCAGGGAGGCCAGGCTCTCATGGGTGATCACCGAGACCACCTTGAGCCCGCTGGCCGTGACCACCTCCACCTCGGCCAGGATGTTGCCCGAGCGGATGGAACTGACCTTGCCGGTGAAGGCGTTGCGGGCGCTGGTCTTCATGGAGGACTCCTTGAGGATGTAGTAGTTCACGATGCGCTTGATGTCGGACTCGCTGAAGTTCACGTACTGGGCCGTGAGGTGCGCGCTCTGGTGGCCCATGAGCGTCTGGACCACCTTGATGGGCAGGCCCTCGCGCAGCAGCTCCACGGCCCGCGAGTGGCGCAGCACCCGGGGATTGGCCAGCTCGCGCGGCACGCCGCAGGCGTCGGCCTGCTCGTAGAACTTGCGGCGCACGAAGCCCTGGTCCAGGTGGAACACCTCGCCGCGCAGGGAGGCGCAGGCGGGCTCGTCCAGGCGCGCGGCGATCTCGCGGGAGACTTCCTTGGGCAGTTGGACGGCGCGGGCGTGGTCGCCGCGCACGGCGAGCGCGGAGCGCGCGAAGTCGAAATCCTCCCGGTCGTCCACGGTGATGGCCTCGCCCAGCTTGAGCGCCCCGTAGCGGATGAGCAGGAAGAGCAGCCACAGCCGCGTCCGGGAGCGCCTGCGCGCCGGGCTGGCCGCGGCCTCGCGCCACGCCCGGAACGACTCCGTGAGGGCCAGGAGCTGCGCCGGGTCCAGGTGTTTCACGTCGGAGGGCACGTCGAAGCTCTTGGCCGGACAGGGGGCCTTGCCCTGGCGCTCACCTCCCTGGCAGGACGCACCCTGCTCCCCGTCGCCCACCCGGTCCAGCACGAAGCGCAGGTCGTCCGCGCCCAGGGACTTGAGGAAATGGATCAGGTTGTCTCGGATCATGCGATGTCCACCTTGACACAATTGGTAACACCGATCGCGACCCGTGTCTCATCGTCACGCTTCTTCACGGAAACGTGTACCGCTTGGCTCCGCGCGGGCAGGGGGGTAGCAATGGGATCGGGGTCGTCCCCCCGGAGGCACGCCATGGAACTTCTCGCCGTCATCGTGATCGCTTACGTGATGCTCTACCTCGTGGAGGTCTACCTGGGGGGCACGCTGCCCTGCCCCACCGAAGGGGCGCGGCTCTGCCAACGCCTGCCCAAGCGCGAATTCTTCGGGCGCGTGCTGCCCCTGGCCGCCGCCGGGCTGGGCATCCCCCTCTCCTTCGCGCACCCCTGGGCCATCCTGCTGGTGGTCGGGGCCGCCGTGCTCTTCCTGGCCTACGGACGCGGCAAGGACGCGGCGCGGTGACGGTCTGCTACCGGCCCATCGGCGTGGCCCGCACGCCCCACGCCCGCGCCGAGGGCATGCCCATCCAGCCCGTGGGCGCGCTGGGCGTGGCGGGGTGCATCGAGGTGTTCGAGCCCTACCGCCAGGGCCTCAAGGACCTGGAGGGCTTCTCCCACATCGTGCTGCTCTACCACCTCCATGAAATCAGGGACGCCAGGCTCCTGGTGAAGCCCTACCTGGGCGACGCCCTGCACGGCGTCTTCGCCACGCGCTCCCCCTGCCGCCCCAACCCCATCGGGCTCTCGGTGCTCCGGCTCACCGGCCACGACGGCGAGCGCGTCTTCGTGGAGAACGTGGACATGCTCGACGGCACCCCCGTGCTGGACATCAAGCCCTACGTCCCGGCCTTCGACGCCTGGGAGGCCCCGCGCATCGGCTGGTTCGAGGGCGTGGCGGAGAATGCCTCCAGCCACAGGGCCGACGCCCGCTTCCACGCCGAGGACTGATCCGTCCGCCACCCGGCAGCCTCCCCGCGTCGCGCGCGGTGCTCCCGACCGGCAGCCCGGGCGATCCGCATCCGCAAGGAAAGCCCGGCCGCCTCCCCGCGCGGCCCCGCCAATTCGCATCGAGTGCCCGCCAGAAAGCGCTTTCCGACCCATGGTTGACAGCATGCGTCCCCTGACGCGTACTGTTGGGGCACCCGTTTCAACGTCATGGGAGGAGAACACCATGGTCGTCTGCGAAACCGAAGGCCGCGTCCGCTTCCGCGACGCCGCCCTGAAGGCCGAGGACATCGGCAACACCGTGCGCGAGGCCCTGCGCAAGACCCCGGGCGTCCTGCGCACGGAGGTCAACAGGCGCGTCGGCAGCCTGCTGGTGCTCTACGACAAGGCAAGCATCGGCCTGAAGGACATCCTGGAGAAGATCGCCCAGGCCCTGGGCGTGGACCCGGAGATGTTCCGCGAGCATCTGAAGAACCTCCAGCGGACCCTGGCGGGCGTAGGGGCCCGGCGCAACGTGAAGCGTGGCATGCTGGGCGCGCTGGGTCTGGCCCTGGGCGGCCTGCTGGTCCATGAAGGGCTCCATGTGGCTGCCGGAGCGGTGTTCGCGGCGCTCCTGGCCGCGCACCTCTATCAGAACCGCCGCACGCTCATGCGCTAGGGCCGCTTCCCGTGCATGAAAGGCCCCGGGCCTCCCCCGGCGGGGAGAACCGGGGCCTTCATGGCTTCGCCTCAGCCCTTCCAGGCCGCGCCGGATGCCGCGCCTGGAAGCCCGTTGGGAATGTCGATTCCTGCAGCCTGTTCAAACCCCCCGTCGGCAAGGCGCAGGGAGAAAGCCAAGCCCGAAGCGTATTTCACAGACGTGAGGGTTTGGCCTTTTCCCTGCAACGCAGCCAGCGAGATTTTTTCACGGGCTGCTAGGCCGCGCGGCGGCGCTCCCAGTCGCGCACGGCGGCGCGCAGGGCGTCCATGGCCCGGGAGGAGCAGTCCAGGTGCGCGTGCACCCTGGGCAGGAAAGGGAGCAGGTCCTCGTCGGAGAGCATGAAGCACTCGTGGACCGTGAGCCCGGTGGCCATCTCGGCCAGGGCCTCCAGGCTGCGCCGGCAGTATTCGCAGCCGTGCGCCTCGCCGCCCGCCTGCACCACCACATCGCCCTGAATGCGCAGGCGCACCGCGATGGAGCCCCCGCCACCCCGCGAGACGCCCTCGGCGTCGCTGCGGGGCACGGGCAGGAGAAGCGAACGCCCGGAGACCACGCACGCCGCCGGAACGTCCGGGCGCGAACGCCCGGGGAAGGCGTCGCGGGGCAGGTCTCGCAGCTTGCCCTGATCGCGGGCCTCGTGGCGGCGCAGTTCCTCCAGGTCGATGACGCGCGGGTCCACCAGGGTGAAGCCGGTGCTGCCGTGATAATCCTCCACGTCGGCGCAGCGGCCGTCGTAGAGCACGCGCTCCAGCACCACGTAGTCGGGCTGACCGGTCACGCGGTCCCAGCGGTGCGCCGTGACGCGCAGTTTCGCGGGATCGAAGGTCTCCACGCCGTGCCAGGTCCAGGTGGCGCGGCAGTGTTCGTCGTCGTAGCCCAGCAGGGCCAGGTGCCTGGCGCGGCTGGAAAGATAGCGCTCGCGCCGCAGGTGCGAGGCGTTGGCCGCCGCGCCGGAGAGGTCCACGGGGACTTGGGACTGCCCCACCACGGCTTGCGCCCGGCAGTCGTCGTCCAGGAGCATGCCGCAGGTGCTTGTCCTGCCGCCGCGCCACCAATGGATGTATTTTTTCGTGTAGAACTTGCGGCCCAGGTCCTCGATGTTCCTGGCCGTGCACGGGGAAATGGGGTGAAGGGCCAGGTCGCAGCGACGGCCCGTCACCGAGAGCGTCAGTTGCACGCGCTCCTCCGGATGTCTGTGAATGGTCCCGGGGCCGGACGCGGGCCCACCACCGCGCGCGCCCTCCGGGGAGAGAGGTAAGGCATTCGCCATCCCACCACGGATGGCGCGCCCCCGCCGCGTCCGGGGCCCTAGATCCGGACGCGGCGGGGACGCTGACTCGACCTATGCGGTCAGTGGGGGGGATGGAACGTTCTGGATAAGGGCGCTGGCCTTGGCCAGCTCAAGGACGCGGGCCTGGGCCTGGGCCTGGCGGTACTGGCGCAGATCCACGAACTGGAGCGCGCCCTTGGGGCAGGCTTCCACGCAGGCGCACACTTCCTTGCCGTTGCTGGAGCGCCAGGCCTGGCAAAGGTCGCACTTCTTGGCGGAACCCTGCTTGGTGCGCCCGGTCTGCTCCAGTTCGCCTTCCACGCCCACCTCGATGGCCCCGAAGGGGCAGGCCATCACGCACATCTTGCAGCCCACGCAAAGCTGCTCCTTGACGTGCACGATGCCGTCCACCTGGCGGATGGCGCCGAAGGGGCAGGCATGGGCGCAGGGGGCGTCCTCGCAGTGGCGGCACTGGATGGGGAACTTGAGGTTGTCCACCTTGGTCACCTTGATGCGGGGGATCACGGGCAGGCCGCGCTTCTTGGCCTCGCGGAAAGGCATGTTGATGTGCGCGCTCACGCAGGCGGCTTCGCACTTCTTGCAGCCGACGCACTTGTCGGGCGTGGCGTAGACGATGGGATTTTCATAGTGCATGGGCATGTTCATGCCTCCTTGGAATTTTGGTCACTTCGATGCTTTTCACGTAGAGCTCGCGCCCCGTGAGGAGCGTGACGCTCGATCCCGGACACTCCGGGCAGCCGAGCAGGCGTCCCTGGCGCACGGCGGCTTCGCCGCAGCGGTCGCAGCGGCCCGTGGCCGCCACCCGCTCCACCGCAAGGGCTGCCCCGTCGGCGGGAGTGCCCAGGGCCACCATTTCGAAACAGGATGCCAGGGTGTGTTCCTCCACCCCGGCGTATTCTCCCAGGCAGAGGTCCACCCGGCGCACGGCCCCGGTGCAGGCCCCGGGGACCTGCCGCAGGACGATGTCCAGGATGCTCAAGGCGAGGGATGACTCGTGCATGGTTTCGCTCCGGCCGGGCTCGCCCGGCGCGCCCTCCTTATGCCCCGGGGGGCCGGGCATTACTGTCGGGCGCGCGACAGATGGCGAAATTCGTGCATTTTTCTCCTGACGTTTCGGGACGTCATGGAGCGCAACCAACCGTACTCACACGATAAAAAGGGCCGCTCCTTTCGGAGCGGCCCTCTCCATTTCAAGTCCCCCGGCTCTTCAGCGTTCGGTGCAGGAGATGCAGGGGTCGATGCTGTTGACGATGAGCGGGATGTCCGCCACCTGGCAGCCCGCCATCATCACCTGGAGGGCCTCCCAGTTCATGTAGGTGGGCACGCGCCACTTGAGCCTCTGGGGCGAGTCCGACCCGTCGGAGCGCACGTAGTAGAACACCTCGCCGCGCGGGGCCTCGGAGCGGGCCACGGCCTCGCCCTCGGGGATGAACACCGCGCCGGGCAGGCAGATGGGGCCTTCGGGGATGTTCTCCAGGCACTGCTCCAGGATGACGGCCGATTGGGCCGCCTCGCGCAGGCGCAGCATGGCCCGGGAGTGCACGTCGCCCGCGGTGTCGGTCTGCACCTCGAAGTCCAGGTGCGGATAGACGGCGTAGGGCGCCTTGCGGCGCACGTCGTAGGCGATGCCCGAGGCGCGCGCCACCGGGCCCACCACTTCGTAGCGACGGGCCTCCTCCATGGGCAGCACGCCGATGCCCCGGGTGCGCTTGAGGATGAGCGGATCGGTGGCGTAGACGCGCGTCAGCTCGGTCAGCAGGGGGTCGAGCTCGCGCAGCTTGGCGCGCATGAAGGCGGTGGTCTCTTCGTCCAGGTCGTAGCGGCAGCCGCCGATGGCCAGCGCGCCCAGGTTCATGCGGTTGCCGTACACGCCTTCCTTGAGGTCCTGCATGATCTCGCGGATCTCCATGGCGTGCATGAAGAGCGAATCGAAGCCCACCAGGTGGGCCATGATGCCCACGTTGAAGAGGTGGGAGGCGATGCGCTTCACCTCGTCGGCGATCACGCGCAGGTATTCGGCGCGCTCGGGAACCACCACGCCGGCCAGGTTCTCCACGGCCATGCAGTAGGTGGTGGGGTGGCTGTTGGAGCACAGGGAGCAGACCCGCTCGGTGAGCGTGATGTTCTGCAGCCAGTTGCGGTTCATGGCCAGGGCTTCCATGCCCCGGTGCACGTGCCCGGCGGAGAGCTCCACGGAGCGCACCGTCTCGCCTTCCACGCGCACGTCGAAGTACATGGGCTCTTCCAGGGCCACGTGCAGGGGGCCGACCGGGAGGGTGTAGGTCTCGGACATCACTTGGACTCCCTGGCCCACTGGGGCATGTCGACGCCGACGAACACCTTCTCCCAGAGGGTCTTGGTGGATGCGCCGTTCATCATGGTGGAGAGGGGGATCAGCCGGTCCAGCTCGCCCTGGTCCAGGGACTGGTCCAGGAAGAGGCGGCGGGGGTTGGGGTGGTTTTCCACCTCGATGCCGTAAAGCTCCATGAACTCGCGCTCGTTCCAGTCGGCGTTGCGGAACCAGCGGGCGATGGAGGGCACGCGGGGCGGCTCGGAGTGCACGCAGACGTTCACGGTGAGCACCACGCCGTCCAGGTCGAAGTGGTAGGCGATCTCGCGGCCCTCCAGTCGGGCGTACTTGTCGGCGCGGTAGGCCGTGATGGCCATGAGCCGGGCGCGCACGGCGGCCAGGCGCGGGGCCAGAGCCTTGAGGGTTTCGCTCTCGCAGAGCTTCACCCAGCCGAAGGCGTTGCGGTTGAGGTCGCGGGTCCAGTGTATGGCGTCCTCCCCGAGCAGGCCGGTCACGGCGTCGTGGAGGTTCTTATGCGCTATCTCGTTCATCGGATTCTCCGGTGGTGATGGAAGGCTTTGCGGGCGTCACGCGGCGGGCCAGCTCCTGGCGCTTGCACACGGGGCACATCATGAAGCGCTCGGGATAGCGCGAGCCCAGCTGCTGGACCACGCTCTCGGGCCTGGGATGGATGCGCGCCCCGCACTGGGAGCACTGGCCGTAGGGCACGAAGCTTACCTCGCGCTGGTCGAAGCGCTCCTCGCCGCGATGGGTCATGTGCCAGTCGTCGGACATGGTCAGGGCCTTGGTGGGGCAGTGGTGGGCGCACAGGCCGCAGAAGACGCAGCTGTTGTGCCAGAGCACCCAGTGCACGGCCATGCCGTCCTCGGTGACGCGCAGCTGGATGGCCCCGGCCGCGCAGACGTGGCGGCAGATGCCGCAAAGGATGCACTTCTCCTTGTCGTGGCAGGCCCGGCCCCGGAAGCGCTTGGGGGTGTGGGCCGGGGCGAAGGGGAAGGGATCGGTGCTGGGTCCGGCCAGCAGGTTCTTCACCATGATCTTCAGGAAGGGCAGCATGTCAGGCCACCTCCAGGCGTTCTTTCCAGACTTCCAGGGCCTTGGCCACGCCCTCGATGATGGCCTGGGGGCGCGGCGGACAGCCGGGCACGATCACGTCCAGGGCGATGTAGCTCTCCTGGGGCTGATCCACGGTGTAGCTGTCGCGGAACACGCCGCCGGAGACGGGGCAGACGCCCACGCCCACGGTCACCTTGGGGTTGGGGATTTCGTCGAAGACGCGCAGCACCTTGTCGCGCACGCGCAGGGTCAAAGGCCCCGAGATGAGCACGATGTCCGCGTGGCGAGGGCTGCCGCAGTACTTGCAGCCCAGGCGCTCCACGTCGTAGCGCGGGATGAGGGCCGTGGTGGCCATCTCCACGTCGCAGCCGTTGCAGGAGCCCGCGTTGAGCCGGTAGATCCACGGCGAGCGCGGGGCGAATCTGGCGAGTGTCTTGAGCACGGAAAGCCTCCTCAGCGCAGGGCCACGGCCAGCGCCAGGCTCGCCAGCGCCAGGGGCGCGGCGTATTTGACGAACACCGCGAAGCCCTGCTCCAGGCGAAGGCGCCCGGTGGCCACGCGGAAGGTTGTGAAGCACACCAGCATGAGCCCCAGGCACTTGGCCACGTGCCAGGCCAGGTTCACGAGCCAGTTGCCGCCCAGGGGGTTGGGCCAGAACAGGGCCACCACCAACTCCAGCACCACCACCAGCTTCACCGCGCTCATGAGGTTGAACGCCGCCAGGAGCGGGCCGGAGTATTCGAGCAGCGGCCCCTCCAGCACCTCGGGCTCGGCCTCGGGGATGTCGAAGAGACCGGCCGAGAGCGTGCCGGGAATGAACATCAGCATGGCCGCCAGGGCAGGCCACATCACGGGGTCCAGCAGGAAGGGACCGTGGGCGGCCTGGTAGGCCATCACGTGGGCCAGGGAGAGCGCCTGCGCGCCCTCGCCCCCGGCCCTGGCCCCGGCGGCCAGGAACGCCGCGATCAGGGGCAGCTCGTAGGCGCACATCACCACCATCTCGCGCGAGAAGCCAAGCGCCCCGTACGGCGAGCTGGAGGCCGAACCCGCCACCATGAAGGCCATGGCCGGGATGGGCAGCAGGTAGAGCAGCAGCAGCAGGTCGCCCAGGCCCGTCACGCCCGACCACACGCCGCCGATGGGCAGCACCGCCGCCGTGACCAGCACCCCCGCCAGACCCAGCACCGGGGCCAGCAGGAAGGCCGCCTCGTTGGCCGTGGCGGGAATGAGCGTCTCCTTGGCGCACAGCTTGAGCACGTCCCACAGGGGCTGCAGAAGCGGCGGCCCCACGCGACGCTGGAGCCTGGCCGCCACGCGGCGGTCCACGCCCTTGAGGAAGAGTCCCATGGAGAGGGCCATGGCCCCGCCGGGAAACACCAGCAGGGCGAAGGCCGCTTCGAACACGCTAGTCATGGCTGCCTCCGTGGCGCGGGACCCGGAAGTGGCCCCGGCTCAGACGGGTGAGGAGTGAAAGCGGCGTGGCGAACACGTCGGCCGGTCCCACGTGGGTGGACGCGGGATCGACAAGCTGGCCGCAGGTGTGGATGGCCGTGCGCCGGGCGTTCCTGGCCAGGCGGGAGACCGCCGTCCAGACGCCCAGGCCCGTGAGGAGGATCATGAAGCCCAAAAGGGTGTTGTCCATGGCCCCGGGGCCTTCCAGGATGCCCGAGAGCCCCACCGACGGGGCGGCCAGGCCGAAATCCCGCACGAAGGAGGCGATGGGCTTCAGGGCCAGACCCGGGAAGAGCCCCGTGAGCAGGCACAGCCCGGCCAGGATCAAGATGGGCGCGCGCATGAGCAGCCCAGGCTCCGAGGCGTGCAGGGCCTTGGCCGAGGGCTGGCCGAAGAAGGCCGTGTGCAGGAACTTCAGGAAGTAGGCCAGGGTGACCACGCTGGTCAGGATGGCCACCACCGCCAGGGCCCACTCGCCCTGGTCGATGAGGGCGTAGTAGAGCACGTACTTGGAGGCGAAGCCGTTGAAGAGCGGCATGCCCGCGGCCGCGAGGAGCGCGCAGCCGAAGGCCGCCAGGGTCCAGGGCATGCGCCGCCCGATGCCGCCCAGCTCGTGCAGGGAGTGGGCGTGGGTGGAGAACATGAGCGCCCCGGCGCAGAGGAACGCCAGGTTCTTGAAGAGCATGTGGTTGAACAGGTGCAGAAGGCCGCCCATCAGGCCGAGCGGCGTGGCCAGGCACACGCCCAGCACCACGTAGCCCAGCTGGCTCACGGTGGAGTAGATGAGCATCTCCTTGATGCCGGTCTGCACCAGGGCCTGGATGCCCGCATAGAGGATGGTGGCCCCGCCGATCCAGGCTCCCACATAGAGGAGCGCGTCCAGCACCTGGGCCGACTCGGGCGAAATCCCCTGCGCCCAGACGAAACGCAGGAGCACGATCCCGAAGGGCGCGCTCTTGAGGAGCATGGCCGAGATGTAGCCGCTCACAGGGGTGGGGGCCGTGGCCGGGTGCATCTGCCAGTCGATGCGCACCGGGAGCATGGCCGCCTTCATGAGCAGGCCCGCGATCACCAGGGCCGCCGAGAAGCCCCAGGCCGAGGGGGCCTGGGCGGCGAAAAGCGCCGACACCTGCGCGAAGGAGCCCCCTCCGGCCGCGCCGGTGAGCAACAGAAGCCCCATGAACAGGATGGACGCACCCGCCAGGTTGAAGAGGAAGTACTTGGTGGCCTCGCGTCTGGCGGCCGGAGTCTCCTCGTGGAGGATGGCGAAGTACAGGGGCCAGCTGCTCATGATTTCCCAGAAGCAGAAGAACGCCAGGAGCGTTTCGGCCCCGGCCATGCCCACCAGGCCCGCGATCATGACGCAGAAGGAGGCCAGGAAGCGCCACGGGGTGTGGCTGTGGCTCATGTACCCGGTAGAGTAGGCCATGTTGCACACGCCAAGGGCCAGCACCAGTCCCGCGAAGGCCATCTGGAAGCCGCCCCAGGCGCTCCATTCGGCCAGGAGCGCCACGAAGGCCAAGCCCAGGCAGGCCGTGGCCCAGATGCCCGCGCGGCGCAGGTCGCGCCGCCAGACAATGGCCGCGACCGCCCCGGCCAGGGGCAGCAGGGCCGAGGCGCTCCAGGGCACGGAGAGCAAAGGCAGGGCCTGGGCGGCCGGGACCAGGGCGTTGGCCGCCGGGAGCACCATGCTCGTCCAGGCCTGAGGGAACGCGCCCGAGACCAGAGCCGCCACGGCCAGCAGGCCCACGGCCGCGCGCATGGTCCAGGGGGCTTCTTCGACGGGAGTTCCCTCGTAGGGCGTGAAGAAGAGCACGCGCAGGATGCGCCCGTAGTAGACGCAACCCACCAGGCTTCCGGCCAGGATCAACGCGGCGGTCCAGGCGTGGCCCGCGTCCACGGCGGCCGTGAGCATCAGGTACTTGCTGAAGAAGCCACCCGTGAGGGGCAGGCCCATGATGGACACCAGGCCCACGGCCATGCACGCCCCGGTGAAGGGCATGGCCTTGCCCAGGCCCGCCAGCCCCTCCAGGCGCTGGGTTCCGGCGCGCAGGATGAGCGCACCGGCGGCCAGGAAGAGCAGGTCCTTCATCACGGCGTGGTTCACGGCGTGGGCCAGCGCGCCCGCCGTGGCCGCGTGGGTCCCGAGAGCCAGGATCAGGGTGATCTCGCCGATCTGGGCCAGGGTGGAATAGGCCAGCATGCGCTTGATGTCGCGCTGGGCCAGGGCCATCAGCTCGCCCAGAACGAAGGTGATCCCGGCGGCCAGGGAGAGCAGCCAGCCCAGTGTCTGCCCGCCGCCGTTGAGCGCGCCCGAGGCGAAGAGCGGGGCCAGCACGGCCAGCCCCAGCACGCCCGCCTTGGTGAGCAGGCCCGAGAGGGGCGCGGAGATGGACGAGGGGGCCACGGGGTGCGCGGCCGGGAGCCACGCGTGCAGCGGGAAGAGGCCCGCCTTCACGCCGAAGCCCGCCAGCATCAGGAGCGCCAGCCCGGCCGATGCCGCCGGTCCGTAGGCCGCCAGGGCCTGACCCGTCGCCAGGAGCGAAGCGCCGGGCGCGGCGGCCGCCAGGGCCAGCAGGCCCACCTGGAGGGCCAGCGCGCCGCCCGCGCACATGATGAAGTAGAGCTTCGCGGCGTCCAGGGCCTCGCGGCTCTGCTTGTGGGCCACCAACAGGGTGGAGCTGAAGGTCATGATCTCCCAGAAGGCGAAGAACCCGCCCGTGGAGCGCTCCACGGCCAGGCCCACCAGGGAGGAGACCAGCAGGAAGAGGAAGAACCAGTAGCGGTCCGCGTGTTCGTCGTGGGCCTCGTAGCCGACGGAATAGAGCACCACGGCCGCGCCGCCCAGGGCGAAGAGCCCGCCGAAGAGGGTCTGGAGCGGATCGAGCCCGCCCTGGAGCAGGAAGCACCCGGCCGTCGCGGCGGCCAGGGCCAGGGCCAGGAGGTTGCGCGCCCTGGGGGCCGCGCGCCCGGCCAGCCACACCAGGTACGCGCCCGCGAAGGGCACGGCCGCCGCCAGGGGCCAGCCGCCTTCCAGGTCCGGCAGAACCGCGCCGGACTTCCCGGCCAGGGCCTGTGCCAGCCCCGCCACGGGGTGCGGAAAGAGGCACGCCAGGGTGAGAAGCGCCCCCAGGACCACGGGGACCACGGGCAGCCCGGACGTAGCGCTAGCCGGGGCGGCGCGCCCGGGCTTCTCCAGGCACACGCCCAGGACGATGCGGATGGAGTAGACCGCCGCCGCGAATCCCGCCGCGGCCAGGGCCAGGGCGGTGATCCAGTGGCCGCCCTCCAGGGCCGCGAAGACGATGAGCGCCTTGCCGCCCGGGGCCTTGAAAGGTCCCAAGCCCAGGGCCGTGAACACGGCCAGGCCCAGGCAGGCCGCCAGCGCGGGGCTGGCCGCGCCGGCCCCGCGCAACGCGTTCAGGCCCGGGAGGGTTCCCCCTCCGGCCATGCGGCGCAGGCAGAGCCACCACAGGACGCGGGCCAGGGTTTGGTACAGCACGAGGGACGCCGCGCCGACGGGGCCGGCCGCCTGTCCCAGACTCATTCCGACGAGGGCCGCGCCCGCCTGGGCCAGGGCCGAGAACGCCATGAGGCGTCCCAGCCTGTCCAGGGAGCGCAGCGCCGCTATTTCCGCCAGGACCGCCACGGCCGCTCCGGCCAGCAGTCCCAGTTGCGTGGGCAGTTCCATAAGAGAGCCTCCTTTGGCCCTCCGTCTACCCGCCCGCTTCCGGGATGTCTGTCCGCCAGCCGACGCTTCCGGGAATTAATCCGGACAGGGGTGGGCCAGGTACTTGAGCTCGTCCATGTTGAGGATCAGGTACTCGCCGCGCGCGACTTTTTTAAGGATTCCGTCCTTTTCCATGCCCGAGATGAGCGAGGAGACGGTCTGCCTGGAGGAGCCCACGATTGTGGCGATCTTGTCCACGGTGAGCCCCACGTCCACGAGCAGTCCGCCCGCCGAGGGTTCGCCATGCACCAGGGCCTGTTCGTAGAAGTAGGCGGCCACGCGCTTGTCGATGTCGTAGAAGTAGAGGTTCTCCACGAGGGCGATGGACCCCGAGAGCAGTTTGCCCAGGGCCATGAACAGCGAGAGCGAGAGCGAGAGGCTCTTGGTGGTGAGCGTGTAGAACTTGTAGACCGGACAGAGGTAGACCACCGTGTCCTCCATGGCGGCCACGTAGGCCCTGGAGTGGGAGGTGTACACGTCGCCGGGGCCGAGGATGGACAGCGAGAGCTCCTTGCCCTCCAGGCCCAGGTAGACCCGGACCTTGCCCTGCTTCACGATGAGGACGAGATCTTCCTTGTCGTGGGGCCAGAACATGATGTGGCCCTTCTTGTAGCGGCGTTCGGAGAGCTGGGAGAGAGCTTCGGCGTTTTCGGGGCTGGCCAGGAGCTGGAGCAGGTTCTGGCCGTATGCCCGCTTGATCTGGGACATGGGAGGATACCGGGAGCGGCCCTGGCAGGGGCCGTCAAGAAGATGCCCGCGCGGCCCGGCCTCTGGCCGTCCGTGCGTTGTCGCGCCAGGGCCTCACCGCCCTCTGGCCATATACGTGCCGTCGCCGCACCCCCCACCCGGGGCGGTCTCTAGAGCTTTTCGTGGGGCAAGTCCAGCGAAAGGGGCTCGATGGCGGGGGGGGGCCGGGAAAGCGCCCTCCCCCACTTCCCCCCTTGACGCCGCGCCGCCGAGAGGCCAACCTCCCCGGCGCATGAACCACCAGAACACGCCCCGGCGGGTGATGCTCTTCTACCCCCCGGGGGCCTTCTACCAGCGCGGGGAAGACCGCTCCCAGGGCAACGTGGAGAACTCCACCGCCACCACAATGCGCGCCGCCAACGACCTGGGCTACGCCGCCGCCGTACTTAAGCGCGAAGGCTTCCAGGTCTTCCTGCGCGACTACCAGACCAGCCGACGCTCCCTGGCCGACCTCCTGGCCGACTTCGAGCGCTTCGACCCCCACGCGGTCTTCCTCTCCATCACCAACGCCACCATCTTCCGCGACCTGGAACTGGCGGCCGAGCTCAAGCGCCGCAGGCCAGGGCTCATGATCATGCTCAAGGGGGCCATCTTCTTCAACCCGGCCCAGGCCCTCCTGGACCAGCTGGACCTGGCCCACGCCGACTACCTCATCGGCCTGGAGTCCGAATTCGTGGTGGGCCGCCTGGCCCGCGCCCACTTCGAGGACCAGGCCGCCCTGCCTTCCCTCCGGGGCATCCTCTACAAGAAGGACGGGGCCTGGACCCCCACCTTCTTCGACTCCTTCGAGACCGACCTGGACGCCCTGCCCTTCCCCGACCGCTCGCTCATGGAGAACCACCTCTACGTGCGCCCGGACACCGGCGAGCCCCAGGCCACCATCGCCACCTCGCGCGGGTGCCCCTCGCGCTGCACGTTCTGCGTCACGCCCGCCATCTCGGGCGCGAAGCTGCGCCTGCGCTCCCCGGAGAACATCCTGGCGGAGCTGCGCGAGTGCTACCACCAGCACGGCATCCGCGACTTCTTCTTCAAGTCCGACACCTTCACCTTCGACCAGAAATGGACCCAGGCCGTCTGCCGGGCCATCCTGGACTCGGACCTGGCCGGGAAGATCCGCTGGGTGGCCAACTCCAAGGTGAAGCCCCTCACGCCGGAGACCCTCCAGGCCATGAAGGCGGCGGGCTGCTGGCTGGTGGCCTTCGGCTACGAGTCCGGCCACCCGGAGACCCTGGAGCGCATCCGCAAGGGCACCACCGTGGATGACAACCTGAAGGCAACCCGCTGGGCCAGGGAGACCGGGCTGCGCACCTTCGGCTTCTTCCTGGCCGGGCTGCCCTGGGAAGGCCCGGAACACCTGGAAGCCACGCGCCGCCACATCTTCGAGCTGGACAACGACTTCCTGGAACTGCACATCGCCGTGCCCTACCCCGGCACGGAACTGCACGCCGAAGCCGTGGCCTGCGGACTCATCGAGGACTCGGTGCTGGGCAAGGACTACTTCAACGCCCCCACCACGGGGACTGTCCAGCTCTCCATGGCCGAAATCGAGGCTTTCAGGAAAAAGGTGCTCCTCAAATTCCACCTGCGGCCCTCCTACATCTGGCGCAAGCTGCGCCAGGCCGGGGCCGACCGCCGCGTGCTGGCCAACTACGCCCGCTTCGGCCTGCGCCTGCTGGGCAACACGCTTCGGCCCAGGCCCAAGGCCCGGGCCAAGGCCGGGTGCGTGCTGGTGCTGGGGGCCAACTCCGACATCGGCATGGCCCTGGCCAGGCGCTTTGCCCAGGAGGAAGGCAGCGACCTCATCCTGGCCTCGCGCGACACCGCCGCCCTGGAAGCCAAGGCCCGGGAGCTGCGCGACGCCTTCGGCGTGCGCGTGTGGACCGTACCCTTCGACGCCCAGGACACGGCCTCCCACAAGGCCTTCTACCGCTCCCTGCCCGCGCGCCCAGACGGCGTGATCCTCACCTTCGGGCTCCTGGAGAGCCCGGACCCCCTGGCGCTCCTGGACGTGAACCTGCTCGGCGCGGCCTCCATCCTGGAGACCGTGGCCCGCGACCTGGAAGAGCGACGGGAGGGCTTCATCCTGGGCGTCTCCTCCGTGGCGGGCGAGCGGGGCCGCAAGTCCAACTACGCCTACGGCGCGGCCAAGGCCGGGCTCACGGCCTACCTTTCGGGGCTGCGCCACCGGCTCTTCGCCTCGGGCGTGCACGTGATGACCGTGATCCCCGGCTTCGTGGACACCAAGATGACCGCCCACCTCTCCATGCCCCGGGCGCTCACGGCCACGCCGGAGCGCGTGGCGGAGCACGTGCACGGGGCCTGGCGCAAAAGGCGCGACGTGGTCTTCACGCCGCCGGTATGGCGACCCATCATGTGGCTGATCCGTAACCTCCCGGAATCCCTTTTCAAACGGACGAATCTCTAATGGACATCCTTTTTCTCAACCACAACGTCGAGAACTACGGCACCTACTTCCGCTGCCTTCACCTGGCCCGGGGCCTCACGCGGCGCGGCCACAAGGTGACGCTCCTGTGCGCCAGCAAGGAAGACACCCTTAAGGTGCGGCGGCGCACCGAGGGCGGGCTCACCACCATCTTCTGGCCCAAGAAGCGCCTCGGCGGGTTCCACACCCTGCACACCCTGCGCATGGTCCTGAACACGGCCTACGTGTTGGGCATGCGCCAACAGATCCTGCACGCCTTCGCCTTCCCCCTGCACCCCATCGGCGTGCCCGCCCTGGCAGCCGCCTGCGCGCGCCGCGACGTGCGCCTGGTGCTGGACCACGACGACCTCTGGAAAGGCGGC
Organism: Fundidesulfovibrio magnetotacticus; assembly: GCF_013019105.1. Classification (NCBI taxonomy): domain Bacteria; kingdom Pseudomonadati; phylum Thermodesulfobacteriota; class Desulfovibrionia; order Desulfovibrionales; family Desulfovibrionaceae; genus Fundidesulfovibrio; species Fundidesulfovibrio magnetotacticus. The sequence continues at coordinate 107,700 of NZ_BLTE01000011.1, read as the reverse complement.
TTCGCCAACCAGCACCCCGGCCCCTACCAACGCGTTGTGGGCTGGTTCAACGACAGGCTCCCGGCCTACGCCCGCCAGTGCACGGCCGCCAGCGCCCTGCTCATGGAGAGCTTCCGCGCGGCAGGCGTGCCGGGCGAGCGCATCCACGACATCCCCAACTGCCCCACCATGGCCCCCTCGCCCCTTTCCCGGGACGAGGCGCGCCGCAGGTTGGGCCTGCCCGAGGGATCGCCCCTGGCCCTCTCCATGGGCCACACCTACACCGAGTCGCTCTTCCTGATGCTCGACGCCTACGAGCGCGCCCGCGCCCAGACGCCCGGGCTCAAGCTGGCCTTCCTGGGCAAGATGCACATCCCGGAAAGTTTCGAGAAACGCCTTGAAGCGTATCTTGAACGCGCCGGAGGGGACATCCTGCGCCTGGGCGAGAAACCCCCCTCCGAGGTGCCCGCCTACATGGCCGCTTCCGACGCCCTGCTGCTGCCCATGGACGACGACCCCATCGAGAAGGCCCGCTTCCCCATCCGCTTCGGGGACTACCTCAGCTCGGGGGTGCCCATCGTCTCCAACGCCGTGGGCGAGATCGAACGCTACCTGCGGGACTACCAGTGCGGCTACGCCGCACCCGCCAAGGATTCCGATGCGTTCGGCGACCAGATTGTCCGGTCGCTTACCGACATCGGAGGCCGCGAGGCCGTGCGCGCCAACGCCCGCGGGCTGGTGGAGACCACCCTCAACTGGGACGCCGTGGCCGCCAAGCTGGAGGGCGTCTACGAGAAGGCCCTGAGGTAGCGCCGCCCCGGCCCCGACGCCATGCAGCCGCGTCACGTCCTTCTGGCCCTGGTGGTCACGCTCCTGTGGGGGGCCAACTTCGTGGTGATCCGCCTGGGGCTCGATTCCTTCCCGCCCCTGCTGCTGGCGGCGTTGCGCTTCGTGCTGGCGGCCTTGCCCGCGCTTTTCCTGCCCAGGCCCGACATCGGCTGGGGCCGCATGATCGCCCTTGGGCTGGCGTGGTTCGTGGGGCAGTTCAGCCTGCTGTTCCTGGGCATGGCGGTGGGCATGCCGCCCGGGGTGGCCTCGGTGGTGCTCCAGTCGCAGGTGTTCTTCACCATCCTCCTGGCGGCCCTCACGCTGGGGGAGCGGCCGCGCCGGGTGCAGGGGCTGGGCACGCTGGTGGCCCTTGCGGGGCTAGGGCTCATCGGGATCACGGCCGGCACGGGGGGCGTGACGCCCGCCGGGTTCGGGCTGCTGCTGGCGGCGGCGTTCTGCTGGTCCACGGGGAACATCCTCATGCGCGGGGCGGGGCGGGCGGACATGCTGGGGCTCATCGCGTGGCTGTCGCTCATCCCGCCGGTCCCGCTGCTGGCGCTCTCCTGGGTTTTCGAGGGGCCGGAGCGCATCGGCGGGGCGCTGACGCATCTGAACTGGACCGGCGTGGGGTCTGTGGTCTATCTGACGGTGTTCGCGACGTTCATCGGCTACGGCGGCTGGGGGGCGCTCTTGAAGCGCTATCCGGCGGGCACGGTGGCCCCGTTCTCGCTGCTCATCCCGGTGTTCGGGGCGGCGTGCGCCTGGCTGGCGCTGGGCGAGACGTTCGGGCCGCAGCGGCTGACGGGCATGGGGCTGATCCTGGCCGGGCTGGCCGTGGTGGTGCTGCCGGACCTGCGACTTCTCGGCAGATTGCGCTCGGGGGTTTTCCCGCATCGCTGAAACAGCGCCGATAAACCCTGCGAAGCTCACCAAAAGTTTTTGAAGGAGAGTCCAGAGAGGAAACTTTTTTAAATGTTTCCTGAGGCTGCCGACAAAGTCGGCTTTGCGACTTTCTCGGCAGTCCTGCGCGCAGCGCAGCCCGGAGCAGGGCGGCTTTGCCGCCCGTAAGCGAATTTCACAAACCCCGTCTTCGGGGTTTGCCATCAAGCAGAGGAAACTTTTTTCAAAAAGTTTCCTCTTTGGCCGCCGGAGGCATCTTACTCTTATGCGCATTTTCATTCCGGCCATGGGCCGCGTGAACACCAAGAACCGCGACGGCAGCGAGGTCCGCTTTTCGGAGATCGCCAGACGCTGGCTGGCCTGGGGCCAGGAGCTGGTGGTGATGCTGCCCAGGCGTCAGATCGGCGTGTTCGAGTCCCAGAACGTGCGGGGCATGGACTACCGCGTGTTCCCCGAGCCTTTCGAGGACGAGTCGGACAGCCTGGGCAACGTGCTGCGCACGTACCTGTGGCGACTCTTCCGCTGTTTGTTCGTAAGCTATCCCAAGGGCATGGACGCCATCTACGCCCCCTCCGACTTCCTGGTGGACCTCCTGCCGGCCCTGCTGGCCAAGTTGAGAAACCCCGAGGCCCGGCTCACGGTGTGCGTGTTCCTCATCGCGCCCAATCCGTTCCGGGGCTACGAGAACATGTTCCGCCCCCGCTGGCGCGTGCCCACGGTGCGCGGGCTGCTCTACTGGTCCACGCAGATGTTGGCGCTGGCGCTCACGAGGGCCTTCGGCGGACGCATGCTGGTGCTCAACTCCCTGGACCGCGACACGCTGCTGGCCCGGGGCGTCGCGCCCGAGGCCGTGCAGGTGGTGACCATGGGCGTGGACATGGGCGAGTTCACCTCCGTGGAGGTGACGCCGGAGACGCCGCGCTACGACGGCATCTTCCTGGGCCGCCTGCATCCCCAGAAGGGCCTCTTCGACCTGGTGAAGATCTGGCGCGCGGTGTGCGACGCGCGCCCCGGGGCGCGGCTGGGGATCATCGGCGGCGGCGGGGACGACTGGTTCCGCCGCCTCCAGGCCGAAATCGCGGCGGCAGGGCTTTCGGCCAACGTGGACCTGCTGGGCTTCCGCCAGGGGGCGGAGAAGGTGCGTCTGCTCAAGAACGCCGGATGCTTCTGCATGCCCAGCCACTACGAGAGCTTCGGGCAGGTGGCCGTGGAGGCCATGGCCTGCGGCCTGCCGGTGGTGGCCTACGACCTGCCCATCTACGACGAAATCTTCACCGGGGGCATGGACCGCGTGCTCCAGGGCGACGTGGCCGGGTTCGCCTCCCGGGTGCTGACCCTGCTGGAGGGCGGCGAACGCCGCGCCCGGCTGGTGGAGGAGGCGGCCGCCGTGTCGGCGCGCTTCGACTGGGAAGCCATCGCCCGCGCGGAACTGGAGCGCGTCGGCTGAACCGCCTGTTTCCGCGCCGACGCTTGCCGGAGCGGTGCGCATGGGATAATACGACGTGAAGGGCGGCATCCGCCGTCCTGCCTGCGGTCCGTCCCCGCCGCCCGGCACACGGGAGCGTCGAGCATGTGGATCTTCACCAGAGACGGCTTTTTTTCCATCGCGGCCACGCGCTTCTGCCAGCCCGGCGAGGTGGCGGTGCGCGCCCGCAAGATCGAGCACCTGGAACGGATGATGGCCCGCCACGACGTGACGGCGGACATCCTCACGTTCTCCGAGTCCGACTACCGCTACCGCATCCAGATCCCCCGCGAGACCTTCGCGCGCATCCTCGCCGAAGAGGCCCTGAGCCTGGACTACAACTCCTTCAAGGACGCCATGGCCGAATCCGAGGCCTCGGCGGACTACCTGCGCGTGATGTTCGCCACCTGGGCGGCCGTGCACAAGATGCAGAGCCAGGAACTGCCCAGGGACTGAAGCGCCCCCGCTCCGACTGCCTCCCGGCCGGGCCGAAGCCGCGCGCGGGAGGCGTCACCCTCCTCGCGGCGAGGCCAGCAGGATGCCCGCCCCCACGGCCAGGCACCCGGCCAGTTGGGACGCTTCGGGCGTCTCCCCCGTGAGCGCCCAGGCGCAGAGCACGGCGCTCACGGGCAGCAGGCCCGTCACGGCGGCGGCCTGGCTGGGCCTGGAGCGCCCCACTCCGCGAAACCACAGCACATAGCCCCCGGCCGTCACCAGCACCCCCAGCACCGCCACGGCCAGCCAGGCCGAGGCCCCCACCTGCCCGGGGCGGAGGTCCCCGGCCTGGACGAAGGCCAGCGGCAACACCCAGGCCAGCCCCAGCCAGGTGACGCGCCGGGCCGCGTCCAGGGGCGAGAGCTCCCGGGGCAGCCACTTGAGGGCCAGGAGAAACAGCGACTCCCCGGCCACGGCCGCCAGCAGCCAGAGATCCGCCGGCGCGGGACGCCAGGGGCCGGCCTCCCCGCCTCGCGCGGCCAGCACCCCGGCCACGGCCAGGACCACCCCTGCCAGGGCGCGCCCCGAGGGTCGTTCCCGGAAGAAAACCGCGCCCAGGAGCACCATCACAGCCGGTGTGGCGCTGGTGAAGACCCCGGCTGCCGCCGGTCCCGCGGTCTCCATGCCCAGCCAGAGGCAGCAGTTGAAGACCACCACGCCGCACAGGGCCTGAAAGCCCAACACGGCCCAGTGACGGGGGGAGAGCCGCACCGGCGGGTACGGGAGTGAGGCCCCCGTCCGCCGCGCCCGGTCCAGGAGCCAAAGGGCCGCCCCGGCCAGGAAGAGCCTGGCCGCCAGGACCACGAAAAGGGGGATGCCCCGCAGGGCCAGCTCGCCCAGGGGGGCCGTGGCCCCGACCAGGACCATGGCCAGGGACATGTCCAGCACCGGGCGCAGGCTCGCGCCTTGTTGCACCGAAGACCTCACGGAAACACCTCGCTGATGAATGGTCGCCCGCTCCCTGCTGGAGGCGCGCGCGAGGGGTCATGCCCCGGAAGGCGTACGGGGGTCTTGGACGATCTTGCCTCTGGCGCATCACCCCCGGGACGCGCCGGAGATCGACCGGTGACGGTGCGGCCCCCGAGACAGTCCGTGTCCCATGACGATCAGACCCGGCGGTTCCAGGCGGGCCGGGTTCTCCGCCGATGGTCCCGCGCCCTCAACGGGCCGGGCGGGCGAAGCCTTGGGCGTACTGGCCCGGGGTGAGGCCGGTGAAGCGCTTGAAGGCCCGGTTCAGGTGGCTCTGGTCGCAGAATCCGCAGGCCTGGGCCACGTTGGCGATGGGCTCGCCACGCGCCAGCAGGCCACGCGCCTGATCCACGCGCAGTTGGAGCTGGTAGGCGTGGGGAGCGATGCCCACGGCGCTGGTGAAGGCCCGGGTGAGACGCCAGGGCGAGAGCCCGGCCTCGCGCGCGAGTTCCTCCAGGGACACGGGGCGCGCGGCGCGTTCGCGCAGAAAGTCCCTGGCCCGTGCCACGGCCCCAGGCTCGCGCCCCCGGCTTTGCCGGGCAGGAATCGGTCCTTGGCCCGGAACCGGCGCGACCGCCAATGCCGTTCCCGATCGCGTTCCCGGGGCCAGAGCCGGGGCGGGGCCGGGCTCGGCGTGCCGGGCGATCCAGACCGCCAACAGCGCGCGAAGGCGCTCCTGGCGCTCCAGGAGCGTGGCGGCCCCGGCCTCCAGGTCGCGGTGCAGGGCGGCCAGGCCACCGGCCAGGGTGGGGTCGTCCAGCACACCGGAGGCGAACTCCGGCAGGCGGCCCGCGCCCTCGTCCAGTTCGGCGGCCACCTCCGCCAGCACTCGGGGCTCCAGGTAGAACATGCGGTAGGTCCAGCCCGCGTCGCAGGCGGGGCGTCCGTCGTGGACCTCGCCCGGGGCCGTGAGGTTCACCAGCCCCGCCCGGGCCAGGCAGGAGCGGCCCAGGTAGCGAAAGCCCAATGCGCCCTCCTCCACCACGCCCACGGCGTAACCCTCGTGGAAATGGCGCGCGAAGCGGACCTTGAGCCCCCTGGCCGCCAGGCACTCCACGCCCTCAAGCCCGCCGGGCCTGAAGACGCGGGCCGCCGGGCGCTCCACGGGGCTAGGCCACGTCCTGCAGGACGGGGCTGGGCAGGGAGGGAAGGCGCAGGGGCAGGGGCTCCGGGGACTGGCCGCGCCGGGCCAGGGCCAGGTTGCGGCTGCCGATGGGGTCGAAGTCCAGGAGCGCGGCCCCGCGCGGGTCGCGCAGGACCTCCAGCACGGAGCGCAGCGACAGCTCGAACATGCCCTCCAGGCTGCAGGCCTCGTCGGGCAGGGGCATCACGCGCTGGGCGAAGCGCAGGGAGCGGTGCCAGCCGCGCAGGCCTCCCAGGCGGGCGCTGCCCTGGAACACGCCCTTGCGGCAGACGTAGGCCAGAGGGTTCTTGCGCAGGGTTTCCACGAGGCTCTTGTCCACCAGCTTCTGGGAGGGGCGCGAGAGCTTGCCCGCGCGGCCCAGCCCGCCGGTGAGGCGCGAGTCGGCCTGCATCTCCACGTAGACGTGGGCCAGGTTGTTGTGCAGTGCCGTGCGGGCGATCACCTGGGGCACGTAGAGGTTGTGGGCCACCACGTCGGCGGCCAGATGGGAGAGGTAGCCCAGGGCGTGGGCCTTGAGCTGGCGCGTGCGGGCCGCGTCCAGCAGGCTCTGTGCGCTCTGCCAGTTGTGGCTGTGCCCGGGCTTCACGGAGACGCCCTTGCCCACGAAGAAGTCGGCCGAGAGGCAGCCGTAGAGGAAGGTGCGCGGATGCTGGGAGATGACGGCGGCCGCCGCCTGGGGCAACAGGTCCAGGTTGGCCAGCACGAAGCGCGCCGCGGCGGTGTGCACGCCGGGGCCCCACGCGAAGGCCTCCTCGGGAGAGAGAAGCACGGCAAGAAACGACACGACGAGAACGAGGATCAAGGCATGCCTCCGCCGTCCGTTGCGGACGCCCAGCTATCTATGCCTTGTTCCGGCCATGTCAAGGACTTCGCGAGCGCCCCTCAAAAAAGGCCGTCCGTTCCGCCGAGAAGTTGCGTCATCACGGAGGGATCGGCCAGCCCGGACACGTCGCCCGCGCGGCCCTCGGCGGCCTGGCGCAGGGCGTGGCGGGCGATCTTGCCGGAGCGGGTCTTGGGGAGCTCCTCCACCACGCGCACGTCCAGGGGGAAGCTCTGGTCCGGCAGTTCGCGGCGCACCAGGGCCGCGATGTCCGCGGGCGCGGCCTGGGGGTCCTGGGCCTCGGCCTTGAGCGTGGCGTAGACCACCACCTGACCGCCGCTGCCCACGGCCGCCGCCTCGGCCACGTCGGGGTGGGAGGCCACGGCCTCCTCCACGTGCACCAGGGGCAGTTCGCACCCGGCCAGCTCGGAACGCCCCAGCACGAGGATCTTGCCGTCCTGGGAGAGCCGGGCCAGGTCGCCGGTGTCGTACCCCCCGGCGGTGGGCAGGGCTTGGCCGTCCACCAGGGAGCGCGCCAGCCCCGGCCAGGGGCTTTCCAGCACGAGGCGCTGGTCCTGCCCGGCGACCAGGTCCACGCCCGTGAGCGGGGCGAGCCCGCCCTGGCTGCCCGAGATCATGAGCACGCCGCCGGTTTCGGTCTGGCCCCAGGCGTCCACCACGGGGGCGCGGCCCTTGGCCACGCAGCGCGAGAGCCAGCGCCGGTTCTCGGGGGTGAGCTTCTCGCCCACGCTGGCCACCAGCCGCAGGGCGGGCAGGTCGCGCGCGGCGGGCCAGGCCTCGCCCTCGCGCATGAGCTGGCCCGTGACGGCCGGGGTGGTGATGAGCGTGGCCACCTGGTGCTTCTGGGCGATGCGCCAGAGGCGGTCTGGCTGGGGGTGGCTGGGCGATCCCTCGTAGAGGAGCGTGGCCGCGCCCAGGCACAGGGGGGCGTAGACGGCATAGGCGTGCCCCATGATCCATCCCGGTTCGGCCAGGCACCACAGGGTCATGCCCGGCCCGACGCCGAAGGCCTGGCGCGCCGAGTAGGCGCAGGCCGTGAGGAACCCCCCGGCCGCATGGACCACGCCCTTGGGACGCCCCGAGGAGCCCGAGGTGTACAGGATGAAGAGGGGGTCCCGGGCGCCGTGCACGGCGGCGGGCAAAAAGGGCGGCGTGGGGTGGGCGTCCATGAGTTCGCTCCACCAGAGGTCGTCGGGGCGGGCGTTCTCCAGGGGCTGGCCGGTGCGGCGCACGATCACGCGGCGCGGGCCGCCGTCTGGCTGGCTCACGGCCACGGCGCGCCCGGCCTTGAAGCAGCCGTCGGCGGTGATGAAGAGCCTGGCCCGGCAGGCCTCCAGACGCTCCGAGACCACCGCCGGGGAGAGCCCGGCCGGGAACACCAGGTGCACCGCGCCCAGACGCGCCAGGGCCAGCATGGCCACCACCAGCTCGGGCAGGGCGGGCAGGGAGAGGCCCACCACGTCGCCCTTGGAGACGCCCAGGCCCGCCAGCACCACGGAGGCGCGGCGCACCTCGGCCGAGAGCCCGGCGTAGGTGAGCGTGACGGCGTCGCCCTCGGGCTCGCCCTGCCAGATGAGCGCGGGCACGTCGGCGCGTCCGGCCGCGAGGTGGCGGTCCAGGCAGTTGGCGCTCACGTCCAGGGAGGCCCCCTCGAACCAGTCGGGGGCCTGCTCCATGGAAGTGGGACAGGCCCTGGTCCAGGGCTCGCTCCAGAGGACCAGTTCGCGGGCGCGCTCGGCCCAGAAGCGTTCGCGGTCGTGATGGTTCATGGCTCTCCTCGCGGCGCGGCGAAAATCGTGCTTGCCGGATCGTCGGCGTGCATCTATCCTTAGATGGTCAGGAAGTCATAGCTCAACCCTTACACCGTAACAAGCGCCCAGCATGAGCGTCGCCAACCTCGACGGGCTTTTCAAGCCCAACTCCGTGGCCGTGATCGGGGCCAACAACGAGCCGGGCCACGTGGGACGCGTGGTGATGGAGAACCTGCTTGCGGGCAAGTTCCTGGGGCCCGTGATGCCCCTCTCCACCACCGAGGACGTGATCCTGGGCGAACCCGCCTACAAGGGCGTGGACACCCTGCCCCTCACGCCCGACCTGGCCGTGCTCTGCATCCCCCCCCAGGAAGCGCCGGACTACATCTACCGCCTGGGTCGGCGCGGCGTGAAGGCCGCCGTGGCCCTCTGCCCCGGCTACGCCCGGCTCGACCCGGGCGACAAGTGGGAAGTGCAGGAGAAGATGCTCGCCGCCGCCGAGGACGAGGGCATCCGCATCCTGGGCCCCTCGGGCCTGGGCCTGATCATCCCGGCCATAGGGCTCAACGCCAGCCTGGTGAAGGCCGACCCGCCCAAGGGCCGCATCGCCTTCATCTCGCAATCGGCCTCGCTCTTCACGGGCGTGCTGGACTGGGCGCGCGGCCACGGCGTGGGCTTCTCCTACGTGGTCTCCCTGGGCGACCGGCTGGACCTCAAATACCACGACCTTCTGGACTACCTCACCAGCGACCCCAACACCCGCTCCATCCTGCTCTACCTGGAGAGCGTCTCCGACGCGCGCAAGTTCCTGAGCGCCGCGCGCGCCGCCGCGCGCAACAAGCCCGTGCTGGTGGTCAAGCCCGGGCGGCGGCGCGGACCCGGCGGGGAATCCCTGGCCAAGCCCGGCCAGGGCCTGGACGAGGTTTACAACGAGGCCTTCCGACGCGCGGGCATGCTGCGCGTCTTCGAGATCGACGCCCTCTTCGACGCCGCCCAGACGCTCTCCAAGTCCCAGCAGCTGCGCGGCGACCGCCTGGTGATCCTCACCAACGGCGGCTCCGTGGGCGTGATGAGCGCCGACACCCTGGTGGAGCGCGGCGGCAAGCTGGCCATGCCCGCCCCCGAGACCGCCCGGGCCCTGCGCGAACTCATCGGCCCCAACTGGCTGCGCGACGGCATCGTGGACATGGGGCTCACGGCCTCGCCGGAACTCTACCGCGAGGTGCTCGCGCTCCTGCTCAAGGACAAGGAGTCCAACGCCGTCATGGTGCTCCACGTGCCCTTCGCGGCCGTGGCGGGCGAAGAGGCGGCCCAGGCCGTGATCCAGGCCTCGTCCAAGAGCCAGCGCCCGGTGTTCACCTGCTGGCTGGGGCACGGCGTGGCCGAAGGCGCGCGCACCCTGTTCGCCAAGGCGGGCATCCCCTCCTACGCCACGCCGGACACCGCCGTGCGCGCCTTCCTGGACCTGGCCAACCACCGCCGCACCCAGGAACTGCTCATGGAGATGCCGCCCTCCATCCCGGCCGGGTTCACCCCGGACACCGAGGCCTCCCAGGGTGTGATCCAGGCCGTGCTCGAAGACGGCCGCTCGGAACTCACCGAGCCCGAGGCCAAGGTGGTGCTGGCCTCCTACGGCGTGCCCGTGATCTCCTCGCGCCTGGCCGGGACCACCGAGGAAGTGGTGGAGGCCGCGCGCGACCTCGGGTTCCCCGTGGCCCTGAAGATCGTCTCCCCCGAGATCCCCCAGCCCTTCGACGTGGGCGGCGTGGTGCTCGACATCGAGGACGAGGCCGAACTGCGCCAGGCCGCCCAGGCCATCAAGGTCCGGGCGCGCAAGCTGGAGCTGGGGGCCTCCATCAAGGGCTACATCGTGCAGAAGATGGGCCGCCGTGGCGCGCAGGAACTCCTGGTGCAGGCCATGGTGGACCCCGTGTTCGGCCCCTACATCCGCTTCGGCCAGGGCGGACTGGCCGCCAAGCTCTCCCAGGACAAGGCCATCGCCCTGCCGCCCCTGAACATGAGCCTCGCGCGCGACCTCATCAGCCGCACCCGCGTGGCCGCCTTCCTGCGCGGACTGGGCGGACGCCCCCCGGCGGACCTGGACGCCATCTGCCTGACCATCATCCAGGTGGCCCAGCTGATCATCGACATCCCGCAGATCCAGGAAATCGACGTGAACCCCCTCTTCGCCGACTCCCAGGGCGTGGCGGTGCTGGGCGCGCGCATCCGCGTGGCCGAGGTGATGGCCTCCGGGCAGGACCGCCTGGCCATCCGCCCCTACCCCAAGGAGCTCGAAGAGGAAGTCACGCTGAAGAACGGCCGCAAGGCGCTCATCCGCCCCATCCGGCCCGAGGACGAGCCCGCCCACTACGAATTCTTCAAGCACCTCTCCCCGGAGGACCTGCGCTTCCGCTTCTTCGGCGTGGTGCGCGAACTCTCCCACATGGAGATGGCCCGGCTCACCCAGATCGACTACGAACGCGAGATGGCCTTCATCGCCTCCTCTCCGGGAGACGAGGGCCAGGCCGAGACGCTGGGCGTGGTGCGCGCCTCCGCCAAGCCCGACAACTCCGCCGCCGAGTTCGCCATCATCGTGCGCTCGGACCAGAAGGGCCTGGGCCTGGGACGGATGCTCATGGAGAAGATCATCCGCTACTGCCGCGAGCGCGGCACCGGGGTCATCAAGGGCCAGGCGCTCCTGGAGAACAAGGGCATGCAGGGGCTGGCCGAAAAGGTGGGCTTCGACGTGTGGCGCAACACCGACGACGACGTGGCGGAGATGTACCTGGACCTCAAGCAACCGACAACGCATCGATAAGCGACGATCTTCTTTCTCTGATTTCAGCTAGTTGTCATCCACGCCGTGTGGCGGCGATCCCGCCTGGGCCACGCGCTCCATGCGCAGCTTGCGCACCCTGAAGCCCAGCGTCTCGTAGAAGGCCACGGCCCCCGCGTTGCCCCCCACCACCTCCAGGGAGACATTGCCAACGCTGCGGCCCTCCAGCCAGGCGAGGCACCGCTCCGCCAACTCGCGCCCGAGGCCGCGGCCGCGCCAGGCCTCCTCCACGAAGAGCGTGGCCAGCTCGCCCGCCCCCGCCGCGTCGACGGCCGCCACGGCGAATCCCACGGGATCGTCCCCGGCCAGGGCAAGCCAGGCACGCAGGCCGCCACCCGAGGCGGCGCGCCACTTGGCCAGACGCCAGGCGAAGTCCCGCCCGGCGAAGAGCGCTTCGAAATCCGGGTTCACCCGCGCGTGGTGGGCGTTGAGCCGCTCCCACAGGGCGGCCGTGCGCTCCAGAAGCTCCCAGCCGCCCTCCACGAAAATCACCTGTTCCACATCAACGCTCTCCTCGCGCCGCCCCCCTGTAGACCAGGGCCAGCACGGTGATGTCGTCGGCCTGCGCCGCCCGGCCCTGGAAGGCCCGCACCGAGGACGTCACGCCTTCGCAGACCTCGCGCGCCCCGCGCCCGGAGAGGGCGGCCGCCGTCTCCAGGAGCCGCTCGGAGGTGTAGAAGGCCCGCGCCTCGTCCACGGCCTCGTTCACGCCGTCGGTGGTCACCAGCAGGCACTGGCCTGGCGCCAGGCGCACGCTCATGTCCTTGTAGACGGCCACGTCCATCACGCCCAGGAAGAGGCCCTTGGGCAGGGGCAGCCAGGAGGCCGCGCCCCCGCCCATCAGCGCCGGGGGGTTGTGCCCGGCGTTGGAATAGACCAGCTCGCCCGTCTGGTGGTCCAGGATGCCCAGGAACATGGTCACGAAGAGCATGGACTCGTTGTCCACCAGAAGCTCGCGGTTCACGCGGTCCAGGATGGCGGCCGGGGAGTGCTCCACCTCGGCGATGCCTTTGATGAGCGTCTTGGTCACGGCCATGAAGAGCGCGGCGGGCACGCCCTTGCCGGACACGTCGCCCACCAGGAAGAGGAGCCTGCCGTCCTCCAGCATGAAGAAGTCGAAGAGGTCGCCGCCCACCTCCAGGGCGGGCTCCAGCGCGGCGTGCAGCTCGAAGGCCTCGATCTCCGGGAAGGGCGGGAAGCGCTTGGGCAGGAAACTCATCTGGATGGTCCGGGCGATCTTCAGCTCGGACTCCATGCGCTCCTTGGCCTTGGTGGTCTCGGTGAGGTTGGCGATGTACTCGCGCAGGGCCAGGCGCATCTCCTCGAAGGAGCGCGCCAGCTGGCCCACCTCGTCCCCCGTGGCGGGCTGGGGCACGGGGATGTCCAGGTTGCCCCGGGCGATCTCGGCGGTGCGCCCGGCCAGGGTCTTCAGGGGCCGCGTGATGGACGTGGACACCACCACGACCACCGCGAAGAGCAGCGCGAACCCGCCCAGGCCGATGCCCAGCACCTGCCGACCCAGGCGCTCCAGGTCGGCGAAGAGCTCGCCCTCGGGGATCACCAGGCCCATGGACCACCCGGTCTTCATCACGGGCGCGTAGGAGAGCCAGGCCGGGCGGCCCAGCACGAACTCCGGCAGGCGCACGAAGCCCGTTCCGCCCCGGATCATCTCCTGGCCGATGCGGCGCAGCTCCTGGCTGCCCGCCTGCTCCGCCAGGCTGAACACCGACTCGCGCATCACGTAGGAGGCGTCCGGGTGCGTGAGGAACACCCCGTTGCGCGAGAGCAGGAAGGCGTAGCCCGAGCGGTACACCGTGATGCCCGAGAGCAGCTCGCGCAGCCACTCCAGGGACACGTCCGCCGTGACCACGCCCTTGAAGGCCCGGCGGCCGTCCTCCACGGAGTGGAAGGGCACGCCGTAGGTGCTCATGACGATGCCACCGCCGCCCTCGTCGAAGTAGGGCTCGCTCCACAGGGGGCGGCCCAGTTCCTTGGGAATGAGGAACCAGTCGGCCAGGGGGTAGCCGTCCCCCTCCAGCTCCTTGACCACGGGCACGCCCTCCACCTTGTAGGCGTAGGGCGCGAACCGGCGCAGCCCCGGCTCGTAGGCCCCGGGCGCATAGGCCACGCAGGCCCCGTAGACCGCCGGGTTGTAGACGATGAAGCCCGTGAGGTCCTGCCGGATTGCCTGCCGGGTGGGCCTGGCCTTGCCGTAGCCGTAGGCCAGCAGGCCCGGGATCTCCTCCACCGAGGCCAGGACGGATTCGATCTTGCGGGTGCTCGCCAGGGTCAGGTTGCCCGCGTCCTCCCGGGCCTGGCGCACCAGGGCCTCCTTGGACGCGGTGTGGTACCAGGCGAAGGCCGCCCCGAAGATGGCCGTGGTGCAGGCCAGGATCACCAGGGAGAGCCGGAAGGCCAGGCCCCGCGAGGGCGTCACGCTAGGGGGCCGGGACACGGAAGTCCTCGTAGCGCACGGGGTTCGCCAGAAGCCCCTCATCCTTCAGGGCGCGGGCCATGGTCTCGAACTCCTCCCGGGAGAGCGGCCCGGGGCCGGGGCCGCCCGGGGGCGTCATGGCCTCGCGCAGGCGCTCCAGCATCCACTTCTGGTGCATGCGGTTGGTGGGCAGGTTCGCGGCGCGCACTTCCACCATCACCAGGTCCAGGGCCTCCTCGGGGTGGGCGAACACCCAGCGCCAGCCCTCGATGCTGGCCTCGGCCACGGCGCGGCAGAGGTCCGGGTCGGCCCGGCAGGTGTCCTCCAGGGCGTAGAGGCCGTCTTCGGGGTAGTCCAGGCCGTGGTCGCGCATGGGGAAGACGGTCAGCTCCCAGGGGTCGAGCCCGGCGTTCAGGAGCACGTGGTATTCGTTGTAGTTCATGGCGGTCATGGCGTCCGCTCCGCCGCGCAGGAAGAGGTCCACGGTGAAGCCCTGGGGCAGGGGCTTCACGCCCACGCGGTATTTGCGGAAAAAGGCCCGGGGCTGGATGTTGTATTCCTTCTCCCAGAGACTCACGCGTCTGCCCTGCAGGTCCTCGGGCTTCTCGACGCCGCTGGCGCGTCGGGCCACCAGGAGCATGGTGGTTCCACGCAGGAACTGGGCCAGGTTCACCAGCTTCAGGCCCTCGGAGCGCTCGCGCAGGGCCGTGGAGAGAAACAGCGTGCCGAACTGGGCGCGGCCATGGGTCAGCAGGGCCGAGGGGGGGCTGGCGGGGCCGCCGCGCAGTATCTCCAGGTCCACGCCCCGGGCGGCGTAGAAGCCCTTGGCGCGGGCCGCGTAGTAGCCCGCGAATTGGGCCTGGGGCTCCCACTGGGGGATGAGCGCCGCGCGCCTGAGCCCCTCGGCGCGGGCCGCATCCCACGCCAGCAGGAGCGCCAGCAGGGCCGCGAGCCCCAGGATGTGACCGGCACGCAATCGCATGCCCCTCTCGTACCCCAGGAGGCTGCACTTTTGGAAGGCGCGCCGGGGGTTAATTTGCCGCCCCCCCTTGAACTCGGCCGCGAAAGGCCCCATCACGGAGCAGAACCCGCAAGGAGGCCGCGCCATGAACGCCGAGGAACAACGGCTCCGGGAGCACCGCGAGGGCCGGGCCGACTGGAAACGCCTGGGGCCCTACCTCTCCGAGCGCCAGTGGGGCGTCGTGCGCGAGGACTACTCCGCCGACGGCGACGCCTGGAAACACTTCCCCCACGACCACGCCCGCTCCCGCGCCTACCGCCAGGGCGAGGACGGCATCGCGGGCTTCAGCGACAACCGCCAGCGCCTTTGCTTCGCCCTGTGCCTCTGGAACGGACGCGATCCCATCCTCAAGGAACGCCTCTTCGGCCTGGCCAACGAGGAGGGCAACCACGGCGAGGACGTGAAGGAGTGCTATCACTACCTGGATTCCACGCCCACCCACTCCTGGATGCGCATGCTCTACAAGTATCCCCAGGCTGCCTACCCCTACGAGGACCTGGTGCGCACGAACGCCTCCCGCTCGCGCCGCGAGCCGGAATACGAACTGACCGACACGGGCGTGTTCGACGAATCCAGGTACTTCGACGTGTTCGTGGACTACGCCAAGGCCTCGCCCGGCGACGTGCTCGTGCGCGTCACCGTGCGCAACCGGGGGCCGGAGGCGGCGGTGCTGCACCTTCTGCCCACGCTGTGGTTCCGCAACACCTGGTCCTGGGACGCGGGCAACCCCAGGCCCGGGATCGCCGCCGCGCCCGGAACGCGTCACCCCGCCCTGCTCGCCCGCCTGAACGACCCCGCGCTCGCCCTGCCCCTGCCCGACTTCCTCCTGCACTGCCAGCCCGGGGGCCGTTTCCTCTTCACGGAGAACGAATCCAACACGGAGCGGCTCTGGGGCGCGCCCAACGCGAGCCCCTACGTGAAGGACGCCTTCCACCGCCTGCTCGTCCACGGCGAAGCGGCGGCCGTGAACCCCGAAGGCCGGGGCACCAAGGCCTGCGTCCACTACGAGCTGCGCGTGGAGGCGAGCGGGGAGGCGGAGGTGCGCCTGCGCCTGAGCGAGGACGACACGGACACCGGCCCCGACCCGCTGGGGCAGGACTTCACGCGCGTCATGGCCCAGCGCCAGGCCGAAGCCGACGCCTTCTACGCCGGCCTGACCCCCCGGTCGGCCAGCGCCGACGAGGCCATGGTCCTGCGCCAGGCCCTGGCCGGGATGTTCTGGTCCAAGCAGCACTACCGCTTCGACCTGGATCGCTGGCTGCGCGACCACGGCGCGCACCCCCTGGAGGACGCCACGCGCCCCTGCCGCAACCGGGAATGGTTCCACATGGACAACGACCACGTGATCTCCATGCCCGACAAGTGGGAGTATCCCTGGTACGCCGCCTGGGACCTGGCCTTCCACGCCCTGGCCCTGGTCCTGGCCGATCCGGATTTCGCCAAGGAACAGCTGCTGCTCATGCTGCGCGCGGACTACCTGCACCCCAACGGCCAGATCCCGGCCTACGAATGGAACTTCTCCGACGTGAACCCCCCCGTGCACGCCTGGGCCGCGCTCTTCACCTACCGCGCGGAGCAGTCGCGCACGGGCCGGGGCGACCTGGACTTCCTGCGCCGGGCCTATGCCAAGCTGCCGCTCAACTTCACCTGGTGGGTGAACCGCAAGGACCGCTTCGGCCGCAACGTCTTCGATGGCGGCTTCCTGGGCCTGGACAACATCGGCGTCTTCGACCGCAGCAAGGGCCTTCCCGAGGGAGGCTTCCTGGAGCAGGCGGACGCCACGGCCTGGATGGCCCTCTACTGCCAGAACATGGTCGAGATCAGCCTGGAGCTCTCCCGCCACGACGCCCACCACGAGGACCTGCTCCAGAAGTTTCTGGAGCACTTCCTCTGGATCGCCTCGGGCATGAACCGCCCCGGCCCCGAGGGCATGTGGGACGAGGAGGACGGCTTCTACTACGACCTCCTGCGCCTGCCCGACGGCAGCTCACGCCGTCTGCGGGCGCGCTCCATGGTGGGGCTTCTGCCCCTGTGCGCGGCCACGGTGGTCGAGGACGACGGCCGCGACAGCCTGGCGCGCATGGAGGCCATGATGCGCCCGCGCATGGAGCGCATGCCCGAGCTGGCCCGGAGCATGCACCCCTTCGGCCAGGCCCATCGGGGCGAAAAGGGGCGCGGCCTGCTCTCCCTGCTGGACGAGGTCCGCCTGCGCCGCATCCTGGCCCGGCTCTTCGACGAGAACGAGTTCCTGAGCCCCCACGGGATCCGCTCGCTCTCGCGCCACCACCTGGAACACCCCTACGCCATCGAGGTGCAGGGCCAGACCCACGGCGTGGGCTACGTGCCGGGCGACTCGGATTCCTGGATGTTCGGCGGCAATTCCAACTGGCGCGGCCCGGTGTGGATGCCCGTGAACCAGCTGATTATCCGCGCGCTGCTGCAATACTACCGCTACTACGGCGACGCCTTCCGCATCGAGTGCCCCACGGGGTCGGGCCGCTTCGTCACGCTCTTCGAGGCCGCTCGGGAGATCGGGGAGCGGCTCATCGGCCTCTTCACGCGCGACGGCTCGGGCGCGAGGCCCTACCAGGGCGGGGCGCGCCTCTTCCGGGAAGACCCCCACTGGCAGGACTGCCTGCTCTTCCACGAGTACTTCCACGGCGACACGGGCGCGGGCCTGGGGGCCAGCCACCAGACCGGCTGGACCGGCCTGGTGGCCAAACTGATCCAGCTCTTCCGGGGCACGACCGCCCAGGACTTCCTGGAATCGGACAGCGCCGTGGTGTTCGGGCCGGAGGGCGGGAAAGAGGCGTGAGGCCGCGCCAGCCGCCACGCGCTTGACAGATTCGCGCGCCCATGCCATCCCGCCGCCATGCATTTCAAACATGTAATGTTCTGTGTCCTGTGCGGGCTGTTCCTCCTCGCGCCGGGTTGCGGCCCGTCGTCCACCCCGCCTCCAGGCAAATCCCACATCATCCTGGCGGCCCACGACACTCCCGAGGGCGACAAGAAACTGGCCGATGCGGTCTGCACCGCCGACAACGCCCAGGACACCATCAACGCCGCCATCGCGAACCTGCCCGCCACCGGCGGGCAGGTCACGCTCCTGCCGGGCAACTACACCCTGCGCAAGGCGGCGCTCATCCACAAGAACAAGCCCGTGAGCGGCGCAATCCTCATCAACAAGAACAACGTGTTTCTCCAGGGCTACGGCCCTTCCACGAGCCTGTTCCTTGCCGACGCCCAGGACTGCAACGTCGTGCGCATTACGGGCGTGAAGGGCGTGACCGTCGAACGGCTCTCTATCGACGCCAACTTCCAGGGCCAGACCGTGCGCAACCGGGCCTTCGAGTCCTGCGGCATCCGCGCCTCGTGGATTCATGAGGCCGACGGGGAGCACTGCTCCGACATCGTGGTGCGCGAATGCACGGTGCGCAACGCCGCGGGGCTTGGCATCATGCTTTGGGGCTCCAACGTGCAGGCCGTCGCCAACGTGCTCTCGGACAACCAGGCCGACGACATCGAACTGCTGGGAGGCCCCGGCATCATCCGAGGCAACTCCGTGACGCGCACATCCGGCAACGTCGATTCCGTGCTGGGCACCGACGCGGCCGACGACATCCTCATCACCCAGAACACCGTCACCATCACCGGGAAGGGCTCCGCCAGCGTGGGCATCCGCTCCTGGGGCGGCTTCTCCCACCACATCATCACCAACAACATCGTTCGGGTCGAAAAGGGCGGCGCGCTGCGCATCGGCATCGACAGCCGGACCACCGAAACCATCGTCAACGGGAATCTCCTGGAGTGCCCGCCAGAGACGCCCTGCATCGTATCGCTGGGAGACGGCAACATCGTCACCGGCAACATTTTCAGGAACGCCGCCATCGGCTACCAGACCTCCCCCCTCTGGAAGGACCAGCCGCACGAGAACTCCGCCCCCGAAGACGCCAGGGGCGTCGTGTTCGACAACAACACCCTCCTGAGCTGCACTCTGGACGCCATGAGCTTCCAGAACCACTGCGTGCCCCTGCATCCCTCCGTCGCCAACAGGGTGGAAGCGGCCCGCCCCTGAGCCGGGCGCGGCATCCAGCCTGATGACAAACCCCGGAGCTGGGTTTGGGGGAGCCGCTTACGTGCGGCAAAGCCGCCCTGCTCCAGACTGCGCTTCGCGCAGGGCTGCTGAAAAAGCCGCAAAGCCGACCTTATCAGCAGCCTCTCCCGGCCTTCCGCCGGGAGCCTCTCCGCGACCGTCGGCCGGACATTGCCCCGGGCAAACGCCCAAAGACGCAACTTCATTGAATTGCCGCTGGACGCGAGGCATCCTGCCGGGCTACTTCCCGAAGCGAGGGACGTGCATCTGGGGGGCCTGATCCAACCTGGAACCAGAGGGTATCGCCGCATGAATCCGACCCTTGGCATCTGGACGCTGGGCCTGGGCCTCAGCGCTTGCGTTCTGGCCGTGCACTTCATTGGCAACCTCTATGCGGCCCTGGCCCTCTGCGCGGCCGGGCTACTGGCCGCCTGGCGCATCGCCGCCGCCGTCCAAGCCCCTCTTGAGCGCCTGCGCGCGGGCCTTGAAAAACTCCACGCCAACCCGCGCGACTTCCTCCTGGACGAGGTGGACTCCTGGAAGGCCCTCGGGCCTCTGGGGGAACTGGCCTCCCGCGTGGTACGCCACAACATGGAGCGGCGCATCTACTACCGGGGCGCGGTGGACGCCGTGGGCGCGCCCTTCCTGATGGCGGGCGCCGACGGCCGGATCACCCACGCCAGCCAGTCGCTCCTGGATTTCCTGGGCAGGCCCGCCGCCGACGTGCTCGGCAAAAGCGTGGGCCAGGCCGTCTACGGAAAGGACACCGGCTCGCTCACCGAGCAGGTGCTGCGCAGCTGCTCCAAGGTCTCTGATGAGCGCGCCATAACACTCTGGAACGGCCGACAGCACGAAGTGCACGTCTACATCGACTGCATCCGCCAGAAACAGGGCGAGGCTCTGGGCGTGGTGATGTCGCTTGTGGACCTCACCGAGGCCAACGCCCGCAAGCGCCAGGTGGAGGAGGCGGGGGAGCGCATGCTCGCCGTGGCCTCCGAGGTGGACCAGCTGGCCCAGCGCATGGCCGCCGCCGCCGAGGAGCTCTCGGCCACGGCCGACGAGCAGGCGCGCGGCGCCGTGAAGCAGAAGCAGGAGTCCGAGACCGTGGCCACGGCCATGGAAGAGATGACCGCCACCGTGCTGGAGGTGGCCAAGAACGCGGCCAAGGCCTCCACGGGCGCGGAACAGGCCGACCATGCCGCCGAGGCCGGGACGGCGCGCGTGCGCGAGGCCGTGGAAGGCATCCACCAGGTGGCCGGGTCCACGGCCAGGCTGGGGCAGGTGCTCCAGGCCCTGGACGGCCGCGCGGCCGAGATCGGTCGCATCATCGGCGTGATCAACGACATCGCGGACCAGACCAACCTCCTGGCCCTCAACGCCGCCATCGAGGCCGCGCGCGCGGGCGAGGCGGGCCGGGGCTTCGCGGTGGTGGCCGACGAGGTGCGCAAGCTGGCCGAAAAGACCATGGTGGCCACCCGCGAGGTGGAAAGCTCCATCCTGGAGATTCAGAACGGCTCGCGCAACGCCGTGGCCTCCATGCGCGAGACCGAGGAGCAGGTGGGCGCATCCACCGTCTCCACGCAGCAGGCGGGCACGGCCCTGGAGGAGATCAGAGGACGCATCCGCGACATGGTCTCGGAAGTGACCCAGATCGCCACCGCCGCCGAGGAGCAGTCCGCCGCCGCCGAAGAGATCAACCGCAGCATCGAGGACATCGCCCAGCTTTCGGCCCAGGCCCAGGACGGCTCGGCCCAGACCGCCCAGGCCACCCGGGATCTGGCAGGTCTCTCGCAGGATCTGCTCGGCCTCTCCGGGCAGCTGGCGGGGGGCGGCGGAGCCGTCGGGAGCCTGCCCGGATCGGCCAGCCCGAGGACAGCCCTGCCGAGGCGCTGACCCGGCCGCGAAGCACGCGAAAAACGCCCGGCGCGTCGGCCCAATGGCCGATGCGCCGGGCGTCGTTCATGCCCGGGCCGCGCGCGGGGCTACCCGGTCTTTTTCACGGTCTGCATGGCCGTGGCCACCAGCCCGGCCACGTCGGCCACGTTCTGGGGCACGATGAGCGCCGTGGACTCCCTGGCCAGTTTGCCGAAGGCCTCCACGTACTGCTCGGTGACGCGCAGGTTGGCCGCCGTGAGCCCGCCCTCGCCGTTGAGGGCCTCGGCCACCTGGCGCAGGGCCTGGGCCGTGGCCGCGCCCACCAGCTCGATCTGGCGGCTGCGCCCCTCGGCCTCGTTGATCTGGCGCTGCTTGTCGCCCTCGGAGAGGTTGATGGCCTGCTGCATCTGGCCCTCCGAGATGTTGATGGCCGCCTGTTTCTGCCCCTCGGCCAGGGCGATCTGGGCGCGCTTCTCGCGCTCGGCGGTCATCTGGGCCTCCATGGCCTTCTTCACCGACTCGGGGGGGGCGATGTCCTTGATCTCGAAACGCATCACCTTCACGCCCCAGCCCATGGCGGCCTCGTCCACGGCCTTGACCACCTCGGAGTTGATCACCTCGCGCTCCTCGAAGGTCTTGTCCAGGGTGATCTTGCCGATGGCCGAACGCAGGGAGGTCTGGGCCAGCTGGGTGGCGGCCACGCGGTAGTTGGAGATGCCATAGGCCGCCAGGCGCGGATCGTTCACCTTGATGTAGCACAGCCCGTCCACGTGGACGGTCACATTGTCCTTGGTGATGCAGGGCTGGGAGGGGGTGTCCACCACCTCCTCTTTGAGGGAGAATTTGTAGGAAACGCGGTCCAGCACGGGCAGGAGCACGTGGAAGCCCGCCTCCAGGCTGCGGTTGTACTTGCCCAGGCGCTCCACGATGTAGGCGCTCTGCTGGGGGACGATGGTCACGCTCAGTGCGAGCAGCACCACCACGAACACGGCCAGGGAAATGGTCACCACGAGCATGCTTTCCTCCATGGTCAAACCTTGCCTTCCACGGTGAGGATCGAGCGGTCCCCCCGGGGGTCGTCCGTCACGCGCACCGGCGCGCCCGCCGCCAGGGCCTGCGCGCTTCGCGCGGCGTAGAAGCTGCCTCGCACCTTCACGCGGCCAAGGCCCCCGGCCGGGACGGCCTCGCTGACCACGCCGTCCTCGCCCACCAGGGAGTCGATGGCCTCCACGCGCGCGTCGCCCGCGCCCACGCGGCCCTGGAAGGCCTGGGCGAAGCGGCGGCGCAAAAGCGCCAGGGAGGCCAGGGAGGCCCCGGTGAACACCAGGAACTGCACGGAAAGGGAGGGATCGAAGAGCCACGCCGCCAGGGCCGCCGCCAGCGCGCCCAGGCCGAAGAAGAGCACCACCAGCCCGGGCAGGAAGGCCTCCAGCACGATGAGCGCCAGGCCCGCCAGGGTCCAGATCACGGGGGCGTTCCAGGTCACGGACGCACCTCCTCCCGGCCGCCCTGCCCCCGCGGGACGCCGGGGCGCGACACGGCCGATTCTTTCAGCGTGATAGCGCGAAGGCGGGGCCGCGTCAAAGTTTCCCGGGGATGCGGTGGACTATGCCCGGGAATTGTGTCACCGCAACGCGACCGAAGAGGAGGACCACGCGAGACATGAAACGCACCCAAGCATCATCCGCCAAGGCTCTCGCCCGGCATTTGGCTCTGGCCCTGCTCGCGCTGCTCGCACTGCTCGCGCTGGGCGCGTGCTCGGCGCGCGCCCCCATGACCGACTCGGAATTTCTGGGCTATTGCCACCAGGGCGGCGGCCGCAAGGCCAACTGCGACCCCGTGGCCCTGTGCGGGGAATACCTGGAGGCCGTGGGACACCCCCTGCCGGACATCGACGCCTGCATGGCCGGGTGCGAGTCCGTGCGCAAGCGCCACGACGCCGCCAAGGCCTCGGCCGGGTGCGCCGGAGCGTATCGGTCCGGAGCGGACTGGTGCCAGCGCTACTGCCGCACGCTCTTCCCCTAGCGTTACGTCCTCAAAGTCCGTCCCCGCGGATTGCCAATACAGGCAGTTGAAACCAACGTTTTCATTTTGAAAAACATCATCATGTTTTTCAAAATCGCGACACGAGCGGGCAGCTACCCTCTGCGCGTGGCCACGATGGAATCGAGCAGGCAGTGGCAGATGGAATGGTGCAGCACCTCCACCAGGCCGTAGGAGTTCACGGGCACGTGGAAGTTGCCGTCTCCCAGTGAGGCCAGCGGGTTTTCCGGGTCGAAACCCGAAAGGGTGAGCACCAGGCACTGGCGCGAGCGCGCTGCGGACACGGCGCGCAGGATGTTCTCCGAGCGCCCCGAGGAGCTGATGGCCACCAGCACGTCGCCCGGATCCGCGAACATTTCCACGGGCTTCTCGAAGAGGTGGGCGTAGCCGTAGTCGTTGCCGATGCAGGTGAGCCCGGAGCTGTCGTTGAAGGCCACGGCGCGCATGCCGCCGGTCTTCCAGAAGTCCGTGGCCATGTGGGAGGAGATGGCGGCCGAGGCCCCGTTGCCCACGAACATGAGCTTGCGGCCCGTGGCCGTCTGGCCGTGGAGGATTTCGGCGGCGGCGGCCACGCCGTCGGGCAGTCCGCAGACCGCGTCGCCCGCGCGGTAGGTGATGTCGCGGGTCAGCTGACAGAGCGAGTGGTAGAATCCTGCGGCGGCGCTTTTCATGCGTGCCCTCCTTGGGGATGGTCCTTCCTGCGCGAGGTTAGCAAAAACCACGCCGTTGTGGCCACCAGGATAAAGCTCACGGAATACAGGAGCATGCGGGCCACGTCCATGGCCGTGGCGTGGTTGAGCCACGCCAGCAGGGCGAACAGCGCCACCCCCGTCCCCTGCACCCACATGAACTCGAAGTCGCCCCTGGCCTGGGAGTAGACGAAAAGCACGTTGGCGGCCGCCAGCAGGGCCATGGCCGCGCTGATCACGGCCAGGAGCGGCCCGGCCTGGGTGTACTGCGCTCCGAAGAGCACCCCCACCACCGTCTCCGAGGCCACGCCGCACACCAGGGCGAACCCGCCGCCCAGGAGCACCGTGAGCCCCAGCGACATCCAGAGGCTCTTGCGGCCTGACTCGCCGCTGGCCTTGGAGGTGACCGCCTCGGTGAAGAGCACGCTCAGAAGCACCGAGGGGCCGTAAAAGGCGATGCGCCCCAGGATGGCCGCCGTGGCGTAGAGCCCGGCCTCCTCGCCGGGGCAGAAGTGGCGCACCAGCACGAGGTCCAGGTTGTTCAGGCACATGGTCACCACCGAGGAGACCAC
Organism: Fundidesulfovibrio magnetotacticus; assembly: GCF_013019105.1. Classification (NCBI taxonomy): domain Bacteria; kingdom Pseudomonadati; phylum Thermodesulfobacteriota; class Desulfovibrionia; order Desulfovibrionales; family Desulfovibrionaceae; genus Fundidesulfovibrio; species Fundidesulfovibrio magnetotacticus. Next base: position 83,765 of record NZ_BLTE01000011.1, on the reverse strand, counting down.
CATGGCCAGGGCGTAGCGCCCCACCTCGCGGTGGAAGCCGTCCGGCAGGGGCTCGGGGGCGACGGGATAGAGGTCCTTGAGAAAGAGAAACGCCAGGCCCGCCTGGAAGAACATGCCCACCAGGCCGCAGAACATGGCCCCGGAGACGCCCTGACCCAGCCAGACCAGAAAGACGAGACTGACCACGAAACGCATGCAGGCGTTGCTCGCGCCGGAGAGCCCGTACCCGGTGAAGCGCTGGAGCCCCTGGAGCATGCCCCAGGGCACCGGGGCCACCAGGGAGAGGGCCACCATGCACGTGAGGATGTACACGGGCAGCATGTCCGTGAGGTGCAGGAAGTCGCGCAGCAGGTGGCCGAAAGCGAAGCCCGCCGCCAGGGCCAGACACGCCGCCACGAGCGACACCTTGACGGCCTTGCCGAAGAGCCCGCGTACGCGGCCCATGCCCTCCAGGGCGAAGCCCGCCGTGAAACGGGCCATGATCAGGGGCACCACGCCCAGGGGCGCGGAGAGGATCACGGTGGAGGAGTTGAGGGCGTTGAAGCTGCCGTATTCGTCGGGCGTCATGGAGCGCCCGGCCGTCAGCTGAAAGAGATAGTTGAAGATGTTCCCCGAGTTCATGAGCACGAGGATGATAAAATTCTGCTTGAGGAAACGCTTCACGCGTCGCTCCCGGGAATGGTGAGGAGGTCCGGCCTGGACCGGGTGGCCCAGGCCGCGAGGACAAGCCACATGCCGCACAGCCCGGCGAACTCCGAGAGAGGGGCCAGGCCGACGAGGCGCAGCAGGGCCGCCAGGCACACGGCGGCCGCGAACCCGCAACAGTAATGGAGCGACGCCCTCTTGGCAACCTTGGGCCACTTCCGGCCCATCCTTGCCCGCAAACCGCGCCACGCGGGGACCGCCGCCAGCGAACCCGCCATGGCCGCATGCCGCGCCTCGGCAGCTCCCAGGAAGAGCCCGGCCGCAAGGGAGCAGGCCATCACGGAAGGCCAGAGCCAGCCCGGCGCGCGCCGCGCGCCCGCCTCGGGCACGGCGTCCAGCCACCCGGCGAGCGCCCCGGCAAGGCGCGCCCCGCGCCCCCCGCGAAGCCCCAGCCAGCAGAGACCAAGCACGCCCAGCACGGTCAGACCCGCCACGAGGCGTCCCGATCCGCGCGGGGCAGCCGCCCCGCCCTCTCCCGGCGCGCGCGCCAGGGAGTCCAGCGCCGGGGCGTCCAGACGGTCCAGGAGCAGGGCTTCCACCTCCAGCCAGGGATTCCTGGGGAAGGACACCGCACCCTGTCCCGGGGGCAGCTCCAGCGCGCCCAGGGGCATCCAGCGGGCGCTGGCGGCCATGGCCGCCGCGCCCCGGGCGTCCAGGCCCCGCAGGGAGCGCGCCGCGCCACCGGCCTGGAGCAAAGACTCCGCGCCCAGCACCTGGGGCCACGTGGCCAGCCGCTCGCCGGAGGCCACGGCCCGGGAGCACTCCAGCGCCGCGCCCGGGCGGCCGCCTTCCAGCTCCAGGCTCAGGCTCGCGCCTTCCGGCAACTGGGGGAGCAGCATGGCCATGCGCGCCCCGGAGGCGGGCAGCGGCGTGCGCAATTCCCGGCCCGCGCCGCGCAGCACGAGCACGGGGGCGGGGTCGTCCACGGTCCAGGCCTCGGTGGAAAGATCGGCCGCGAGCCAGCGCGCGCCCGGGGGCAGCTGCGAAGGCGCGAAGGCAAGGGCGCGGGGGCCTTGGCGCGTGGCGCGCGCCTCGCGGGTTTCGGGAAAGAGGTAGCGGGCCTCGTAGAGACCGCGCCGGGGGGCGTCGGCACGGGAGCGCTGGAGCACCGCGCGCCCCAGGGTCACGGTCATCTCGCCTTTGCCCAGGGCCTCGAAGCGCACGCGCACGCCCTCCACCCGGGCCGGGAGCCTGGGCAGCACGGCGGGCAGGCCCGGCTTCACGGCCACGGCCACCTCCTCGCCCGCGCCCCAGGCCTCCAGGCGCACGGCCCCCAGGCCCTGGCGACGCACGCCCAGCTCCAGCCAGAGGCTCACCACGTCGCCGGGCGCGGGGGTGAAGGCCGCCCCGGTCTCCAGGGAGAGCCCTTCCCGGCAGGTGACGCCCAGGCCGTCGGGCTCGGAGGCGAAGCGAGCGCGCGGCCCGGCCTTGAGCAGCTCCGACGCGAACGCCGGGTGCACCCCCGGGCGAGCCCGGCCCCCGGGCTCGCCCAGGGAGGCGAAATCCACGGACCAGAGGGGGTCCTGGTCCACGAAGCCGTCTGGGCGGTCCATGTCGCAGTCGGCCCCGAAGCTGGCGCAGCGCTCCACCGTGGCGGCCAGCAGGGCCGGCACGTCGCGCCGGGGGGCCACCCGGGCCAGGCGCGCGCCCTCCAGCTCCAGCTCGAAGGACGACTCGGGGGCCTGGGGCGACCAGACCACGTTCAGGGAGGCCGGGGCCATGTCCTTCCAGGGGGCCTCGCCCAGCACGGAGAGGTTGGCGGCCAGCTCGCCCCGGCCGGCGAACACTTCGCGGGCGCGCGCGGGCAGGTCCCTGGGCAGGCCGTCGCGCGTGAGCTCCGGGGGCAGCCCCGAGGGCACGAAGAGAATCTTCTCCACGTTGCGCGCGGCCACCACGCGCTCCTGGTCCTCCCGGAAGAACATGAGCGCGAGCTCCTTGAGGCGCACGCTTTTCGTCCCCGGGGCCATGGCGCGCAGGTGGCGGCCCACGTAAAGACGCAGCACCGAGCGGCCGTCGCCCAGCTCGAAGGTGCGCTTGGGCAGGGCGTACCAGTCCAGCACGGTGCGGCCCTTGCCCTCGGGGTCCAGGGAGACCACGAGGTTCACCTGCACCTGCTGGCCGCGAGAGAGCACCACGTCCACGGCCCCCACGCCGGTGAGGTCGCGTGCGAAGCGGCGCTGCAGAAAGGTGGAAGGGCCGTCCTGGGAGTAGCGCCAGGTGTCGTCGGGAGCGCGGTCCAGCCAGCGGGAGAGCTGGTAGCGCAGGCCCTTGGACGCCCAGGGGGCCTGAGCCACGTCCGCGCCTTCGCGGGCGGGGGAGTCCACCCATTCGGGGTCCAGGCGGTCCACGGTCTCCAGGGGGTCGGAGACGAACACGGCGCGGCCGTCCCTGCCCTCCAGCACGGCGGCGAAGCCCAGGCAGGCGGGGCGGGCGGAGTCGAAGAGGTAGTCCAGGCGGGCCTCGTTGTAGTCCGCGAGGGCGAGCCCGTCTCCGGGACCGGCCAGCCGGGCCAGGCGGGGGGCCTCCCCGGCCCGCGAGGCTTCCGGCGCGGAGGCCCGGGACGCGCCCGAGGCGGGCGGCGCGGGTCGGCCCTGGCCGGGCGCGGCAGCCGCCGTGGCGTCCGGGGGTACCGGCAGGGTCTTCTGGGCCAGCACGCGGGCGTACTTCACCTTGCGCAGCGCGGCGCGGGCGAAGAGTTCCCCGGCGACCGGGGTGGCGTCTCCGGGCCAGAGCGTGGCGGGCAGCGCGAGCGCGGCCCCGGCGGACTCGGCCGCACGCGCGGGCGCGCACGCCAGCAGGAGCGCCCAGGCCAGCACGCAGGCCAGCGCCCGACCCGGGAAACAGGCCGGAACACGGCCCCGGGCAGGCAAGAGACCCCGGACCCGTGAGGCAGGCGGCCTGTCCAGGGGGCTCATGGGGTCCTCCGCTTGAGGATCAGGAAGCCGTCGTCGTCCACGAGGGTGTCGAAATCCTGGCGCGCGCGCTCCAGGTCGTCGCGGAAGCGGGCGGCCACTTCCTGATCGCGGCAGGCTGCGCCGTCCCAGTCGCAGCCCTTGTCCACCACGTACCAGGGGCGCTTGAGGTCCAGGACCACGTACTGGGCCAGGCTTTGCGTCACGGGGAAGTCCGGCTTCTCGCCGGTGAGCACGAAGTGGCGGAAATCGCGCAGTGTGGCCGCGCCCGGGTTCTGGGCGCGGTGGGGCTCGAAGACGGCCATGGGGAAGCTGTTGGAGAAGTAACGCGAGACCACCTTGCCCCAGTTGAGGCTGTTCTGGGTGATCACGGTCACCGCGGGGTCGTCGGGGATGGTCTGCTCCAGGGTGCGGATGATGCGCGTGTCGCGGGCGTCGGGCCAGTAGCCCGAGAAGCCCCCCGCGCGCCAGAAGCGCACCGAAAGCGGCGACGGCGCAAGGGCCATGTGCCCGGCCAGGAGCACCAGAAGCAGGATTCCGGCCCAGCGGTCCAGGCGCGCCCGGCGGGAGTGGATCATCTCCACGGCCACGGGCAGGCCCTGGGCGAAGGCCGCCAGGAAGGGCGCCACCAGCCCGGCTGTGTAGTGGTTGGCGAAGGAATAGTAGTCCGGCCGTTCGGAGAGCAGCGACAACGCCAGCACCGGAGCCGCGACCACCAGCGGCCCGGGCGAGAGCAGCGGCACGAAGGCCAGGGAGCCGAAGAGCGCCAGCAGGTACTTGAGCTTTCCGGGGTCGCCGAACACCTGGCCCAGCACGGAAAAGGGATGGGTGAGCACCCACCAGATCTTGCCCAGCACCGAGGCTCCGCCGATCCAGGCGAAGGCCCCGGCCGAGGCCCCCACGCCCGCGTCCATGGTGTAGAAGGGGATCAGCTTGGCCGTGGACACCCAGAACCACGCCAGACCGGCCACGAAAACGAAGGCCCCGGCCGCGCCGCCCCGGCGGCAGCCCACCAGGTAGAGCCCGCAGGCCGCGGCCTGGATGGCGAAGGTCTCCTTGATCAGGCACAGGCACAGGGCCGCCAGGGCCGCCGCCCAGGGCCGTCCGGCGCGCACCATGAAGAAGAACCAGAAGCCGATGGGCACTGCCAGGTGGTCGGGGTGGAAATCGAAGAGACCGTTGTGCCACACGGCGAAGAACCCGAAGTAGGCCAGGGCCGGAAAGACGCCGTAGCGGCTGGCGATGGCGGGCAGCGGCAGGGAGAGCATGAAGGCCTGGGCCACCATGAGCCCAAGGGGCTGGAGCCAATCCGGCAGGGGCCGGATGAGCCACGAATAGCCCCAGAGCACGGGCTGGATGTGGCCGTTCAGGGCCCGCCACCACTCGCCCCCCTGGCTCATGGCCGTGAGGTTGCACACGAAGACGCCCAGGTCGAACACCGTGGAGCGAAGCGCCAGGTAGCGCATGCAGGCCAGGGCCGTGAGCAGCCCGAAGAGGACGATGCCCATGGTCCATGGCCAGCGCGGATTCTCCTCCGGGATGATGCCCAGGCGGCTATGCATGGCCCCTCCGCCGCGCGAACGCCGCGCGCAGGCCCAGCAAGGCCAGGGCCGCAAGGCTCAGGCCCGCCGTGAGCGCCGAGACGCACAGACCCAGCAGATAGTAGCGCTGGGGCCGAAACTCAACGAGCACTTCGAGATCCACCCCGCCCGTGGGATTGGGACGGGCGTAGCGCGCCCTGTCCGGCCCCAGGGACTCCAGCAGGGCCGGGTCCAGCCACCAGACGTTGCCGAAACCGCCGGCCTTCCAGTGGAACAACGCGGGCCAGGAGAGGGCCAGCCCCTCCTGCTGCCCGGAGGCCTTCCACTGGCCGGACGAGAGGGGATCGAATTCCGCCCCGGACCGCAGGGGCGCGAAGCCGCCCTCGCGCCATCCGGCCGCGAGCCCAGGGTCGGGCAGGTTGTCGTTCTGCACGGCCCCGAAGCTCTCCCGGGAGACGAAATCCACCCGGAAGGCCTGGGAGTCGCGCCCGGCCACCCGTCCGCCCTGGCCGTAGTGCACGATCTCGCGGCGCTTCTCCAGCCCGTCGCCCAGGGTGCTCACGCGCCCCGTATCCAGGTAGCCCGCCAGCTCGGCGGGCGTGGCCTGGTCCAGCTCGTTGCCCGCCAGCGCCCGGTAGCGGCCGAGGAGCCCCCGCGCTTCGGGATCCGGGGCGGAGACGGGCAGCAGGCTCAGGGACCAGCCGTCGTGGAAGGTCTCCTGGAAGAGCAGCGGGAAGCCCCCCTTCACGCCGTGCAGGCGCACCAGACAGCGCGTGGGGCCGAGCCTGCGGAACTCCGCCGAGGGCGGGGCCAGGGGCTCGCCCGCGAAGACCAGGGCCTGGCGCTTGCCCGCGCGGTCCGAGACGAAGGCCCGGCGGCTCACGCCGCCCATGGCGCGGCCCAGCAGGTCCAGGAAGCGGGGGTCGTCCCCGGCGGCCACCAGGGCCTGTCCGGGGCGGTAGAAGTCGAGCCCGGCCACGTCGGGGAGCACCTGCGCCGTGAGGTCGGCCCCCTGGCCCGAGGCGTCGGCCACGGCCAGGAGCCGGTCCGAGGCCAGCACTTCGGGGGCGGCCTGGGGATTGTAGTAGACGTCCACGGTCTCGAAGCCGTCGAGCTTGCGCAGGCCCTCCTGCAGGGCCAGGGCGCGGTCCAGCACGGGCTTGTAGTTCTTGAAGCCGTCCACCTGGGGCTCGCCCCGCCAGAGGGGCTGGAAGTCCTGGTAGGAGATGAAGAAGTCGTACTTGGGGTAGACGAGGTATTTCACCGAGGCCAGGCCGAAGAGGCGGTCCAGGCGCGCGCCGGGCTGCTCGGCGTAGAGCGAGGCGATGATCTCGGCCCCCAGGGGGTTGTTGTAGAAGGCCAGGAAGAAGGGCTTGGGCGAGTAGGCCGAGGACCACTCGTAGCCGTAGGGCGAATCCCCGGGCCAGCTGATGCCCACGGGCGGCAGGTAGGCCACGCGGAAGCCCGCGCGCTGGTCGCGCAGGAAGGCGTAGACGTGGGCGTCCTCGGGATGCACGGGTGTGTGCTTGAGGCGCAGCGGCTGGGGAACCTTGTCCTTGGGCGAGTCGTCCAGGAGCTGCTGGCCCCAGAAGGGCGAGACGAACACCAGCACGAGCGCGGCCATGGCCGCGCGGATCAGCCAGGGCCGCCGCGCCCCGGACTCCTCCCAGCGCTGGGGCAGCTGGAAGGCCAGCAGGGCGTAGGCCGTGACGATGAGCGGCAGCCAGCGCGTGGTGTTGGAAAAGGCCGCGAAGAGGATGGGCACGGCCCCCTTGAGCAGCCCCTGGTAGAAGGCGATGCCCAGGGGCGTGCGCGAGCCGCCGGCCAGGAGCACCCCGACGGCGGCCACCAGCAGAAGGCCGCCCGCCTCCTCGCGTCCGCGCCGGGCCAGGAAGGAGCACAAGGCCAGCCCCGCCAGGACGGCCGAGGCCGCCACCCAGGGCAGGCGCAGGCCCCGGGGCTGATGGTAGGCGTATTCGGTGTCCATGCCCGGGCGCAGGTCCAGGCGCAGGGCCGCGTCCACGGGCTGACTGGTGGACTGGTGGAACGATTCGCGCATGGGCAGTTCGGTGTCCACCGTCACGTCGCCCTTGGCCGAGGCCGAGAGCCCCCAGCCGTGCCGGATGGCCCCCTTGCCCAGGTAGTCGGCCAGGAACGGGGCCATGAAATGGATGTTCATGCAAAGGGCCAGGGCGAAGACCATGCCCGTGGAGGCCGCGAGCCGCCCCCGGCCCGGCCCCCGCGCCAGGAAGTACAGGCCCAGGAGCCCCAGCATGACGGCCGCTCCCACGCCCACGCTGGGATGCAGGGAGGTGAGCCCCAGCAGGAGCCCGCAGGAGAGCACGGGCACGGCGCGGATGCGCCCGGCCCGGGCCGCGTCGGCCAGGCGGAAGAAGGCCAGGAGCAACAGCGGAATGAGGGCGTAGCCCGCCAGCATGGGCATGTGCCCCGCCACCACGCGGCTGAAGGCGTAGGGCGAGAGCCCGTAAAGCACGCCCGAGAGCGTGGCGTTGAACCAGTTCAGGCCCAGCCTGCGCGCCAGGGGCAGCATGGCCAGGCCCGCCCCCAGCACGAAGGCCAGGGGCAACAGCTTGGACATCCACTCGCCGCCGATCCCCGCCAGAGGCGTGATGAGCTGCCAGTAGACCAGTTCCAGCTTGAAGTAGTGGTAGCGCCCGGTCTCGAAATAGGCGTCCCAGGTGGAGAAGTGGTGGTCCGCCATGGAGCGGTACTGCTCGGCGAAGCTGGGCACGCCCCAGTCCCAGGTGTGGCCCACCAGCCCGGGGCGGGAGAGCACCCCGGCGAAGGAGACCGCGCACAGGGCCGCCACGGCCAGGGCGGCCAGCCACGGCTTCAGGCGCTCCGGCACGGCGCGGCCCGGCTGCGGAGCGTCGGTCGCGGCCGCCTGCGTCTTCAGGCGTTCAGGCACGGCGCTCCCCCCGGCGATGGCTCGGGCTTGCGGTGCGGCGTCGGGAAGGAAGCCATCGGCTGCCAAAGGGCCGCGCCCTTCGGAATCGCTTGCGGCTTCGGGGTCCGGCGCGTCACGTCCTCGCCCTGAAGGACTCGTCGAACACCCGGTCCAGGATGGCGGACCAGGAGTAGGACGCCATGTAGGCCAGGGCGTTCTCGCGCATGGCGCGCCAGCGGTCCGGGTCCTCCAGGATGGAGGCCACGGCGTCGGCCATGGCTTTTGCCTCGTAGGGGGCCACAAGCCCGGCTTCCAGTGCGGCCACGTCCTTGTGGATCTCGGGCACGGGGGTGATCACCACGGGCAGGCCGCAGGCCAGGTAGTCCTTGACGCGGCTGGGGTCGGCCCATTGGGAGAGGTTGTTGGCCGAAGGGCGGTAGAGGGCCAGGCTCACGTCGTAGCCCGGGAGCATGGCCAGCACCTCGGCGTGGGGTTTGGCCCCGTGCAGGACCACGCCCTCGCCCAGGGCGGCGAGCCGGGGCTCGAAGGGCTGGTAGACCACGCCGTCCTCCACGGCCTCGTGGGGCGTCTTGCCGATGACGTGGAGCGTCACGCCCGGGCAGCGCTCGCGGATGAGCGGGAAGGCCTCGATCACCAGGTCCACACCCTTGGAGGGGGCCAGCGCGCCCAGGAGCACCAGCTCCGAGGGCTTGCGGCCGGTCTTGTCGGGCAGCACCACCTGCTCCAGGTTCACGCCCACGGGCACGAGGATGTTCTTCGCGTCGGGCAGGCCCTGGGAGCGGCGCACCTCCTGGATGCGGGGGGAGATGTTCCAGGCCGCGTCGCAGTGGCGCACGCAGAAGCGGTCCAGCCAGTGGTAGACTGCGTTGAGCCACTTGTTGGAGAAGCGCTCTGGCATCCAGTCGATGGTGTAGAAGATCACGAAATCCGTGCGGCCCAGCCACTTGAGGAGCACGCCCACCACGGTGTTCAGGGGGTCGGCCCCCAGGTAGACGTCGAAGCGCCCGCCCAGGCGGAAGAAGTACCAGAGCGTGAAGAGCACGTCCTTCACGTAGGTGGCCAGGGCCGGGAGCGCCCAGCCGCCCTGGCGGACTTCGCGGCGCGGCGCGCCGTCGCGGTATTCCTTGAGGCACGAGCGGCGGTCCTGGCAGTAGTGGAAGGGGTGGTAGATCACGCCCAGCTTCCCGGAGCGGGAGGCCAGATAGTTCTCCACGGCCTCGCTGGGGCCGGAGAGGTCCGTGACGTGGCTGACGAGCACGATGGATTGAAAACGCATGAGCTTCACGCCCCTCCGAAGTCGCGCCTGGTGCGCATGGATTCCAGGTGGTCCAGGTACCAGCGGTAGGTGCCGGCGATGCCCTCTTCCAGAGGGATGGAGGGTTTCCAGCCCAGGGCCGTGAGGCGCGACGCGTCCAGGAGCTTGCGGGGCGTGCCGTCTGGCCGCGAGACGTCGAAGACCAGCTCGCCCGTGAAGCCCACCACGCGGGCCACCATCTCGGCCAGTTGACGGATGGTCACCTCCTGGCCGGCGCCCACGTTGATGAACTGCTCCTCGTCGTAGTGGTCCATGCAGTGGAGCACGGCCCGGGCCAGGTCGTCCACGTGGAGGAACTCGCGCATGGCGTTGCCCGTGCCCCAGACGGCCACCGAGGGAGCCTTTGCCATCTTGGCCTCGTGGAAGCGGCGCAGGAGGGCCGGGAGCACGTGGGAGTTCTCCAGGTCGAAGTTGTCGCCGGGGCCGTAGAGGTTGGTGGGCATCAAGCTCACGGCGTTGAAGCCGTACTGGCGTCGATAGGCCTGGCAGATCTTGATGCCCGCGATCTTGGCCACGGCGTACCACTGGTTGGTGGGCTCCAGTTCGCCGGTGAGCAGGTGCTCCTCGCGCATGGGCTGGGGCGCGAATTTGGGGTAGATGCAGGAGGAGCCCAGGAACACGAATTTCTCCACTCCAGCGCGCCAGGCGGCGTCGATGACGTTGCACTGGATGATGGAGTTGTTCCAGATGAATTCGGCCGGAAAGGCGTTGTTGGCGTGGATGCCGCCCACCTTGGCGGCGGCCAGGATCACGGCCTTGGGGCGTGCCTGGTCCATGAAACCGCGCACGGCCGCCTGGTCCGTGAGGTCCAGCTCGGAGCGGGAACGCACGATGATCCGGGCGTCGCCTCGGGACTCGAGGGCGCGGACCACGGCCGAGCCCACCAGGCCCCTGTGTCCGGCCACAAAGATGGGTGAATAGCTCACTTGGCGTCCATGGATAGGGATTGGAAACGCGCGCCTCTTAGCACGCCCCGGCCCGGTTGGCTAGAGGGGGAAACCCGCGTCAGGTCTTGCTTCTGGCCTAGGACCCGTCCAGAAAGGCCGCCAGCCCCAGGCTGAGGATCGCCACCCGCCCGGCCAGGACGTCCATGGGGGCCGAGGCCGCCAGCTCTTCGATGCGTCGCGCCCGGAGGGCCTCGTCGTCCAGCCCGGCGTTGAGCAGGCTCCCCTTGAGGCTGTGCGACCAGTGGGAGAGCGCCGCGCGGTCGCCGGTGGCGCAGGAAGCCGCCAGCCGGGCCAGCCCCTGGGCCACGGCCTTGCGCGAGGTGGCCACCAGGTGGTCCACGCTCTCCTCGGGGAGCCCGAAAGCCACACGGAAGCGCTCCCGCACGCGGCGCTCCTGAGCGCCGTCACGCACGCGGCGCGCCCCCGGACTTTCGCGAACGGGCTTCAACGCGGGGCCTCCGCCGCCTCCCGGAACGCGGCGTAGCGCTCGCCGTAGGGAGGCCTGGAGAAGAAGGCCGAACCGGAGACCAGCACGTCCGCCCCCGCCTCCACCAGCTCCCGGCAGTTTTCCAGGCACACGCCGCCGTCCACCTGCACGAGCGTGGAGAGCCCGCGCGCGCGGATGCGCCGTTTGAGTTCGCGGATCTTGTCCATGCTGAAGGGGATGAAGGATTGTCCGCCGAAGCCGGGGTTCACGCTCATCACGAGCACCATGTGCAACTGGGGCAGGAGGTAGTCCACCATCTCCAGGGGCGTGGCCGGATTGAGCGCCACTGCGGGCTTTGCACCCAGCCGGGCGATCTCGGCCACCACGCGCTCCAGGTGCGCGGTGGCCTCGGCGTGCACGCAGACCAGGTCCGCGCCCGCGTCGGTGAACTCGTGCAGGTAGCGCTCGGGGCGTTCGATCATCAGGTGCACGTCGAAGAAGAGCTTCGAGCGCCCGCGCAGGGCCTTGATCACCGGGGGGCCGAAGGTGATGTTGGGCACGAAGAGCCCGTCCATCACGTCCCAGTGGACCCAGTCGAGCCCGGCCTGTTCCAGGGCGGCCAGCTCATCCGCCAGGCGACCGAAGTCCGACGAGAGCAGCGAGGGGGAGAGGATCATTTGCCCTCCATGGCAAAGTCCACCTTGATCTTGAAGAGCCTCTCGGCGGGCAGATTGAGCACCGCGATGCCCGTGTCGCGCTTGATGCCCGCCAGGGCCTCGCGCACGTGCTCCATGGAGGGGCCCACGTAGGTGAACCAGACGTTGTAGGCGTGTTGCCGCAGATAGTTGTGGGTGACGTTGGGGAGCTTGTTCACCACGGCCACGAACTCCTCCACCCGGTCTTCGGGCACGCGGGCCGCGCAGAGCGTGGACTGCCAGCCCAGGCGGTCGGACTGGAAGTTGGCCCCCATGCGCCTTATCACGCCCTTCTGCTTGAGCGCGCGCACCCGGGCCAGCACCTCGGCCTCTGTGAGGCCCACCTCGGCCCCCACGTCTGCATAGGGGCGCTCCGAAATGGGAAAGCGCGACTGGATCACGTCGAGAATCTTGCGGTCGAATGCGTCCATGGGTGGCTGATAGCGGATGGACGGGGCGTTGTCACGCCGCGCCTTCCCGCCCCCGGAACAGGTCCGCGTAGGCCCCGGCCACCAGCGCCGACGGCGCGACGCCCAGGCGCTCCATGAGCGCGCGGGCCTCCGCCATGCCGGTTTCGGCGGACTCGCCCTCCTCCAGCACCACCTCCAGCTCCAGGAAGTCGCCCAGGCCCTCCACCCGGTCCAGGTGGATGCGCGTGCGGCCCGCCAGATAGAGCGTGCGCAGCTTGCGCACCCGCCCCGCCTCCCCCAACGCCAGGGCCAGGGTCCCGCGCAGCGAGCCGGGGCTGTCCGTGGGCGTGCGCGTGTAGAAGGACTCCTTGGGGCCGCCTTTGTCCTCGCGGCGGTAGAAGATCAGCTCGCCCCGGCCGTCCCCGAAGTCGCGCAGCTTGAGCCGCCCGGCGGGGCAGACGAAGAACGTGTCGTCCTGCCCGATCAGCTCGGGGCCACGGTCCGCGAGGGCAGCCGCCAGGGGTTCCAGGGCCGCCAGGCTCTCAATCCGGGCCTTGATCTCCACGTTGCGCGCCACGCCCGCCTAACCCTCCCCGCCTCCGCGTTTGGGCTCGTAGGTGCACAGGGGCTCGGGGGCCATGGGGTCGCCCTTCATGGTCCAGGCGCGGGCGCGGCAGCCGCCGCAGACCTTGTGGTACTCGCAAGGGCCGCACTTGCCCTTGTAGGCCTTCTGGTCGCGGAATTTCAGGAACCACTCGGTTTTGGCCCATATCTCGGGGAAGGGCGTCTTGAGCACGTTGCCGCAGTCCAGGTCCAGGTAGCCGCAGGGCTGCACCGTGCCGTCGTGGGAGATGAAGCAGAAGCCGATGCCGCCCAGGCAGCCGCGCGTCATGGCGTCGAGCCCGAAGGTGTCCGGGGTGACGCTCACGCCCTCCTCCCGGGCGCGCTGGCGCATGATCCGGTAGTAATGCGGCGCGCAGGTGGCCTTGAGCTGCATGGAGGTGGTCTTGCGGAAGTCGTAGAACCAGCCCAGCACCTTCTCGTACTCCTGGGCCGAGATCACCTGGGCGGCGATCTCGGAACCGCGCCCCGTGGGCACCAGCAGGAAGATGTGCCAGGCGCTGGCCCCCAGCCGCTCGCAGAGTTCAAAGATCTTCTTGAAATTGTGCAGGTTGTTTTTGGTGACCGTGGAGTTGATCTGGAACTCGATCCCCGCGGCCTTCAAATGCTCGATGCCCTGCAACGCCCCCGCGAAGGCCCCCTGCTGGCCCCGGAACTCGTCGTGGGTGGCCGCGTCGGGGCCGTCGATGGAGATGGAGCAGCGCTGGATGCCCACCTCCTTCATGCGCCGGGCGTTCTCGGCCGTGATGAGCGTGCCGTTGGGGGCCATGACGCAGCGCAGCCCCTTGGCGTTGGCGTAGGCCACCAGGTCGTCCCAGTCGGGGCGCATGAGGGGCTCGCCGCCGGTGAAGATGACGATGGGGTCGCCCACTTCGGGGAAGGTGTCGATGAGCGCCTTGGCCTGGGCGTTGGTCAGCTCGCCCGGGTAGGGCTCGAAATGCGCCTCGGCCCGGCAGTGCTTGCAGGCCAGGTTGCAGCGCCGCGTGATCTCCCAGGCCACCAGGCGTACCGGCGGCGCGCCGTTGGGCAGCAGCTTGGGCTTGCCGCCCGCCGCTCCCCCTGGATGGCCCCCCGGATGGCCCAGCCCCGTGTGACCCGCCCCCGGCGAACCGGCCAGCTGGCCCCCCTGCCCCGGATGGCCCCCCGCCAGTCCCCCGGGATGTCCCTTCGGATGCCCCTGCATGTGCCTACCCCTGCAGACGCGCCAGCACGTCTTCGGTGAAATACGTGAGGATCAAATCAGCCCCGGCCCGCTTGATGCCCATGAGCGATTCCAGCACCACCCGCTCCTCGTCGATCCAGCCCAGCTGCGCCGCAGCCTTGATCATCGAGTACTCGCCGCTCACCTGGTAGGCGGCCACGGGCAGGTCGAAGGCGTCGCGCACCTGCCGGATCACGTCCAGGTAAGGCCCGGCGGGCTTCACCATCAGGAAGTCCGCGCCCTCGGCCACGTCGGCGGCCGCCTCGCGCAGGCCCTCGCGCCAGTTGCCCGGGTCCATCTGGTAGCTTTTGCGGTCGCCGGACTTGGGCGCGCTCTCTGCGGCCTCGCGGAACGGACCGTAATACGCGGATGCATACTTTACGGCATACGACATGACCGGAAGCTCCTCGAACCCCGCGCCGTCCAGCACCGAGCGGATCGCCGCCACGCGGCCGTCCATCATGTCCGAGGGGGCCACGATGTCCGCCCCGGCCTGGGCGTGCGACAGGGCCGTGCGCGCCAAAAGCTCCAGCGTGGGGTCGTTGAGCACCCGGCCGTCGTCGTCCAGCAGCCCGCAATGGCCGTGCGAGGTGTATTCGCAGAGGCAGACGTCCGTCACCACCACCAGCTCCGGGAACCGCGCCTTGAGCGCGCGCACCGCCCGCTGCACCACGCCGTCCTCGGCGTAGCCCTGCGTGCCCGCCGGGTCCTTGCGCGCGGGGATGCCGAAGAGGATGCACGCCTTCAGGCCCAGATCCACCGCCCGCGCCACGCGCTCCACAAAGGCCTTCATGCCCAGCTGGTTCTGGCCCGGCATGGACCCGATGGGCTTCACCATGTCCTCCGGGCCGGTCTCGGCCACGAAGTAGGGCATGATCAGGTCGTCGCGCGTAAGGCGCGTCTCGCGCACCAGGTCGCGCAGGGCGGCCGTGCGGCGCAGGCGGCGGCCACGGTGGAAATCGTAGGTATAGGCAATGGATGGCATGTGGTCGCTCTCCTCTAGGATGATGGTCGGCCGGAAAGCCGGCGCTTTGCGTCGCCCCCCCCGGCACTGCGCAAATGGCCGTGCGGAAAGAAGCCTCCGGCGGCCAGAGAGGGCGCCGCCCTGGACCCGCTGGGGGGATGACCCCCCCAGACCCCGCATTTGCTTCGCGGGCTTCACCGGCTACGCGGTACAGGGGCGCGGCTCGGCAGCAGACACCCGCCGGGAACGCGCTCAAAGCAGCGCTTATCCCGGCGGACCGCCATCGCCGCAAGCGGCGATGCGCGAGGAATCTCAATAAAAAACCCAAGCCAAAGATCTTCATCCAGCATCTGGCGCGAAGCGCCACGGCCCCCCGCGCGGGGATTCGCGGCTTTGCGCGAATCCCCGCGCGACAGGCGACGCAGCCGCAAGGCTCTAGCCGGTCCCGGCAACACAGTCCTTCCCGGTGAAGCCCGCGAAGCGGAGAGGGAGTCCAGAGGGCGTAGCCCTTTGGCCGCCGGAGGCATATTCTCCGACCACCCTGCCGCCCGACCCCGCCGCAACGCTCGCCGTGCTACTACTTCGCGATTTCCGCGTCGGTGAGGTAGCAGGCGGGGTCCTGGGCCCAGACGTCGCCGTAGTAGGCTTCGGCGCGGGCGCGGAAGTTGCCGCCGCAGATGTTCAGGAAGCGGCAGGTGGCGCAGCGTCCGCCCACGTACTTCTTTTTGTCCTTCAATTTGGCGAGCAGTTCGATGTTCGGGTCGTCCCAGATTTGCGAGAAGGGGCGATCGAGAACGTTGCCGAAGGTGTGGATTCGCCAGAACTGGTCGGCGTGGACCTGTCCGTCCCAGGAGATGCAGCCGATGCCGCGTCCGGAGTTGTTGCCCTCGTTGTACTGGAGCAGTTCCATGACTTCTTCGGCGCGCTTGGGGTCTTCCTTGAGGAGTCGGTAGTAGATGTAGGGTCCGTCGGCGTGGTTGTCCACGGTGAGGACTTCCTTCTCGTGTCCGGCCTGGAAGAGGTCGCGGGTCTTGTCGAGGATGAGGTCGACCACCTGGCGGGTTTCGGCGTGGTCGAGGTCTTCCTTGATGAGTTCGGAGCCGCGCCCGGAGTAGACGAGGTGGTAGAAGCAGATGCGGGGCACTTCGAGGTCGCGGATGAGGTCGAAGAGGCCGGGGATTTCCTGCCAGTTGCGCTTGTTGATGGTGAAGCGCATGCCCACCTTGAGGCCTTCGGCCTTGCAGTTCTCGATGCCCTGGATGGTCTTCTTGAAGGAGCCGGGCACGGCGCGGAATTTGTCGTGGACTTCTTCGAGGCCGTCCACGGAGATGCCCACGTAGGAGAGGCCGACGTCCTTGAGTTCGCGGGCCTTTTCCTTGGTGATGAGGGTTCCGTTGGTGGAGATGACGGCGCGCATGCCGCGCCCCACGGCGTGGTGGGCCAGTTCCACGAGGTCCTTGCGCACGAGGGGTTCGCCGCCGGAGAAGAGCATGACGGGCGCGCCGTACTGGGCGAGGTCGTCGATCATGGTCTTGGCCTGGTCGGTGGAGATGGGGTCTCCGCCGTCCTCCCCGAGGGCCTTGGCGTAGCAGTGGACGCACTTGAGGTTGCAGCGCTGGGTCATGTTCCAGACCACCACGGGCTTCTTGTCCTTGGAGAACTGGAGCAGGTGGGAGGGCAGCTTGCCGGAATGGCGGCCGTAGCGCAGGGCGTCGGAGGCTTCCACGGTGCCGCAGTAGAGCTTGGAGATGCCGATCATGGTGATGTCCTTTCGAGCTTGGGGTGGGGCGGTGCTAGCAGATTTCGCCCCGGTGCGCAAAGGACCTGGATCACATTTCGGAGGGCGGGGGCGGCGGCGGATCAGGCGGAAGGCGAGAGGGAGTCCACGTACCGCGCGAGGGTGTCGCCGCCGACGCCGAGCAGGCTGTGCATGACGGCGAGGGCGCTGACCGGGGCGTCCTTGCCGGGGATTTGCCGGGCGATGTCGGCGGCGAAACGCAGCCTTTTCCTTGCGCCGACGAGGTAGTCTTCGCAAGCGGCGAGCAGAGCACGCCGTGTAACGCGGCGGCCTATTTTATTCTGGAGCACGCAGGAGACGAGCATGTGATGAAGCATGTCCACATCGATCCGCATGTTGTACACCTTCAGATTATTCCTTAAATGCTTGAAGTGAGTGCATCCTGAAAATGCGATGGCGATAGTGAAGACGACAAAGCCGATACGCTGCGCAGTATCGGCTTGCTCGGAACACCTTGAAGTATGAAAAGCTTTAAATGAAATTCGATCTATCGACATATATGATGCAAACACGCCGAAAAGGGGCCAGAGCGCTGCAACCAATTTGCACTTGCGACATCCGGAGTGAAGACCGCAACAAACATCAGCAAGCGCCGGAGAGTGTTCCCCGCACGAACCACAATACTTGATTACATTGTCTACTATATTAAAGACACACTCTTCCTTCCCGTTTGCCACAATACTGAACCTTGTATCACACACCCGAAACTCCGCATTCACATCTTAGGTACAACATACGACAATATACTTGCCAGAATCTACCCGCAGGATGTAAACAATGCTGGACAATAAGTCCAATACAGACAGGGCATGATAACTATGCTGCAATCGAATGCTTTCTCCTTTGACCTCAACATCCTTCCCCACCTGCTCATACTACTGAAAGAGAGGCATGTTTCCCGCGCCGCCAGGACGATCGGCATCAGCCAGCCTGCCATGAGCCGCCTGCTGGACAAGGCGCGGCGTTCCTTCGAGGACAACCTGCTTGAACGCAACTCCGGCGGACGTTCAGGTGGTTATGTTCTAACGCCGCTCGGCAGGCATCTGCTTCACACCCTTGAAAAACAACTTTCGGAGCTTGCAGCCATCACAAAATATAAAGCATTCGATCCGCTATGCAGCGACCGCACCTTCTGCATAGCATCATCGGAAATCGAGTCACAGCTGTACATCCCTGTATTCGCTGGAAGGCTCTGCGAGGCCTCCAACAGGGTGCGCGTCATCATCACCCAGGCGGACGCCAACACGCTCGACCTGCTCGACAAAAACGAGCTCGACGCCGCCTTCTGGCTCAATCAGGTGCCCGCAAGATTCTCCCGGGCGCACCTGCTGCAGAGCAAGCTGGTCTGCCTCGTGGGGCCGAACCACCCTCATGCGGGCGACGCCTTCACGCTTCACGAATACGCCGCCTGCCAGCACGTGCGCACCTACCACCCGGCCGAGGGGCCGAACCTGGTGGAACATTACCTCCTGCCCCACGGACTGGAGCGCCAGGTGGTGGCCTATTCGCCGCACCTCTTCGCCTCGGCCCAGATCGCCGCCAGCACCTGCCTGGTGGCCACCGTGCCGCTGCTCATCGCCACCACCCTGGCCAAGGCCACTGGAACGCGCGTGGTGGACGCGCCCTGGGAAATCCCACCCCTGGACCTCCATCTCATCTGGAATTCCAGCATGGACGAAGACCCCGGCCTGGCCTGGCTGGTGAACGGGATGCGCGCCAGTTCGCGCCATCTGCAACTGTCGTCCGCGGACGGCAGTTGCATCAACCTTGCCCTGAGCTGAAGGGTTCCGACTCCACCCGCAACACCCAGGCCCCGCGGGCGTCGCTCGCAAGACGCAGTGGCTGACGCCCATCCTTGCCTGAAATGGCCCAGGCAAGGGACGGGCCCGCCGTGAAGCGGGCCGCCGCCGTGTCGCGCCACGGTTCCCTGCTTCTGCGCGCGGGCCAGGGCTCCATGGCGCGCCAGACAGGCGCGCCCAAACGGGAAGCGCCCGCCGGGATGGGTCCGGGCGGGCGCTCCTGGGCTAGTTGACCAGGTTGGAGCTCTGCAGCGGCTGCTTGGGCGGCGGCGGGGGCGCGTGCTCCACGGGTACGGACACCGGGGCCAGCGTGGCGCCCGACACCTGGAACTGCATGCCGCCGTTCCACTTCTTGATGGGGCCGCCCGTGTCGTGGGCAATGGCGGTCATGATGGACCACAAAGGGTCCTGGGGCAGGCGCGACTCGCGCTTGAAGAAGATGTAGTCCGCGCTGCGGCCCGGGTCCATGCGTCCGGACTGGGCCATGGACCAGATGCGTTGCCCGGAGTTCACGTCGAAGATCTCGAAGGAGATCGACACCGCCGACTCCGCCCGCGTGCCGCCCGCGTAGATGTAGGCGATGCGCCCCGTGACCACGCAGTCGGCCCCCCTGTCGCGCGCCACCAGGATGGCCTGCTCGTTGGAGAGCATCTCCTGCGAGGGCTCGTAGAACAGGGCTGGGAACACCTTATCCTCCAGCCAGGTGTTGGTGAACACCTCCGTGAGCTGCTTGGAGAGATGCCGGGCGTTCACCACGTCCTGCTGCACGGTGAAGGGCAGCACCACGGCTTTGAAGGGGCGCGTGGGCGCGTTCATGGGCTGGACGAAGATGCTGGGATTGTTGCGCTTCACGTGCACGTCCACGTAGAGCACGGACTGCTCCGCCATCTTCGGCTCGTAGGCGCATGCCGAAAGGGTGACGGCCAGCGCCAGAACCATGGCGATTCGTTTCATCGTAAGCCTCGCGGGGTGTTTTACCAGGTCGCAAAGCAAGAACCGGACCCGGATCATTGCGGCCTGGAAGTGGGCGACGGCGCGGTGGACACGGTGTCCATGAGCTGCGTCTTGGAGTGAATCAGGCTCTCGCGCAACTCCAGCCGCTTCTTGAGCGGCAACATTCTGAACTCGGGCTTGGCCGTGAGCTGGTCCAGCTGGTCCATCTCCTCTCGGATGCCGCGCACGCGCTCCTGGAAGGCAGGCTCCTCGGGCCACACGCGCGCCGCGATCTCGGCCAGCTCGCGCATTTCGCGCGACAGGTCCAGGAAGGCCGCCGGGGCCGTGTCGCGCGCCTGCCTGCGCAGGGACACCAGGTTCTTGAACCGCTTGACGATCCAGGAAAACATGCCGCCCTCCTACCTGCGCGTGATGAGCACGTGCAGAAACGCAAAGGAGGCCATGAAATAGAGCGACCACTTCACCAGCACCGCAGCCAGCACCTGCGGATAGCCCGCATGGTGCAGCTTTTTGAGCCCGATGGCCTGCAGCGTCATGTGCCAGATCAACACAACCGGAATAAGATAGGAATACGGAACCGGCAAGAGCGAGAGCAGCCAGGGAGCGCCGGCGTAGCACAGCGTGCGGAAGGTCTCCGCGAAGGGCCGCGTGGCGGAGCGCAGAAGCCCCAGCAGCAGGTGCCCGAGCCCCGCGTCCAGGTAGACGAAACCCGCCAGCACGATGGGCGCGAGCCCCAGCATGGCCAGACCGCCCACCGGCCCCCTGCCCAGGCCCTGGAAGCCGTCCGTGCGGCCCAGTTCCGAAAGGTTGGGGCCAAGGCCGAAGGAGTTCCACACCACGCCCGCGAGCACCGCCACGAGGCACGTGACCAGGGCGAACACCAGGGGGCGCAGCACGCCCTCCATGGGGGGCAGCTGGTCGAAGAAATCGCCCGGCCGCACGAGGATGGCCTTGGCCGTGTTCAGGTAGGCCGGGACCACGCCGTGGTGCTCCAGGGTCTCCCAGGGGGCCGGGCCGTCGTGGCGCGCCGGGGGATGCCCGTGCCCGGGGGCCTCGGCTTGCTCGGGGCCGCCGGACTGGCGCGGCCGGGTCTCGCCGCCCATGGCCTGCAGCCTGGCCCAGATGTCGCGCACGGAGTCCTCCCCGGCCACGGCCTCGGAAGGCTGCACGTCCTGGGGCTGCTCTTCCGGCAGCGGCGCGTCGGGGTCGTTGGCCCATGCCTGATTCTGGGTCCGCTCCACCCGGACCTGGGCGCGGCGCGCCGCAGGCGCCGCGGGGGCGTCGTCGAAATCGTCCGTGGGCACGAAGCGCCCCTGGGAGGGCTCGTTGCCGCGGATGTCCCAGGGATCGGCCGGGGGCCGGACGTCCTGGCCGGTATGGCCCGGAGGGGCCTGAAATTCGCCGTCGTCGCCGGGCGGCTGGCTCCAGATGCGCGTGCCGTTCGGCGCCTGGACCGGAGGCGGGACAGGCTCGAACGTCTGACGGCGCGCCTGGACGGACGCGCGCGCCGGGGATGCGGGCGGAGCGGGCGCGGCCGGAGCGCGCCAGGGCTCGGGATCGGGCTCCGGCTCGCGGGCGGGAACGAAGGGGGGCCGGGCGAAGTCGTCGTCCTCTGGCTGCGCGGGCCGCCTGCGCGCCGGGGCGTCGTAGGGGTCTGCCTCCGGAGCCGGCTCCGGGTCCGGGAGCCAGCGGGCCTGGGGCCTGGGCTGGACGGGGGGCGCGGGCTCGGGCTCGGCCCCGTAGAGTTTCTGGCTGGGCTCGAAGGATTGCGCGGCCGGGGCAGGGCGGCCGGGATTCCAGTCCGTGCGGGGCCTGGAGGGACGCGGCGGATACACCGGCTCCTCGGGAGCGGGCTCCTCGGCGGGCAGGCTGTCTCGCCCCCGGAAACGGAAGCGGAACTGGCACTTGGGGCAGGTGGCGATAGCGGAACGAGCCGGAACCTTGTCGGCTGGGATATCCCGGCTGTAGCCGCATTGAGGGCAGACGATGCGCATCGGAGACCTTTCTCGGCCTTAAGGCCTGTTGAGAGCTTTAGCCCTCTTGGCCGCGCAACGCAACGTCAAAGGGGCGCGAAAGCCACCCGTCCCGGCCACAGACCCGCCGCCGGGCCTTCCCGGAGCGCGGCGAAATAGGCTTCGGGCAGGGCCGGATACTCCCTGTTGAGCCGGTGCAGCGCGCCCCGGCCCCCGGCGCGGTCGAAGAGGGCATGCTTGGCCGCCAGCAGGGCCTCGTCCTTGAGGAGCCCCGAGAGGTGCCGGATGCCCGCGCCCAGCACCAGTCCCGTAGGCCCATCCAGGCCTTCCAGGCGCTCGTGCACGGGGCGGACGTAGCGCACCCCGGGGCCGTTCACGAACAGGCGCACCTGGAGATCGGGCCAGAGCCCCCAGCCCACGCGCACTCCCTGCGGACAGAGGGTGCGCCGCTCGAAGGCAAAGGACCGGCAGGTCCCCTGCGCCGTGAGCGCGGGCAGAAGCGCCGTCAACCCGGGGGTAAGGCGCTCGTCGGCGTCCAGGGAGAGCGTCCAGCCGGGGCCGCAAGCCTCCAACAGGCGATTGCGCTGGGCCGCGAAGTCGTCCTGGAGGGGGTGCGCCAGATGCAGGGCGGGCACGGGGCAGGGGGGAGGACTCCCCGGGGCCGCCTGGGCGTCCCAGAGAAACACGGCCCTGTCCGCGCAGGACGGCAGAGCGGAGAAGAAATCCGCCAGATCCGGTTCATCCGGGTGAAGGATGGCCGCCAAGGTAAGCGGCGCGGGCGCGCGGCGCAGGCCCCTGCCACCAGCCGGGTCCCGGCCCGGGGCGTCCTGGGATGCTCCCTGCCGGGAGCCCTCGCCCGGGGCGTCCGGCCCGGGGAGGGACCGTCCGCCCACGACGGCCCGCGAGGGCGGCGTGGAAGCCTGGGGAAGGTCCGGCAGGTCCAGGGGCTCGAAGGCCGCGTGAAGGCGCTGCACGGTGCGCAGGCGCTCGCGGGCCCCCTCGTCGGCGATTTCCGGATTCAGGACCAGGAAGGTCCCGGGCCGGGTGAGGCCGCACGTCAGCAGCATCCAGGCCAGGGCCACGGGGGAGGCGTCGGCCAGGAGCGGCAGCCCGGACCCGTGGGCCAGGGTCTGGTCCGGGTCGGTCTCCAGCACGACGAACTGCGTCCCTTCGGGCAGCGCCCTGGCCAGGTCCCGGGCGAACGCTCCGCTCCCCACGCCCAGGAGCGCGCAGCAAAGGGCTCCTCGCGCGCGGCGCAGCACGGGCTCCAGGGCCTGGGGACCGGCCGGGGCCGTGGCGTAGCCGCCGCTCCCCGCGCCCAGGCGGAAGGAGAGCACGGCCCGGGTGTAGGCCTCGAAGGCCGCGCTCACGCCCCCTCCAGGAGTTCAAGGTAGATCGCCCCCAGCTGGCGGCCGATCTCCTGGGCGCGGAAGAACCGGCGGGCCTTCTCGCGCCCGGCCAGGCCCATGGCGCGCGCCCGCTCCGGGTTGCGCCAGAGCCAGGCCTGGGCCTGGGCGTAGTCCTCGGCGGTGGCGGCCACCAGCCCGGTGACGCCGTGGTCCACCAGCTCCAGTTGGGCGTTGTCGCGCTGGCCCTCGGCGGGGTGCGTCACCACGGGCAGGCCCGAGGCCATGGCCTCGGCGATGGCCAGCCCGAAGGACTCTCCCGTGTCGTTGGCGTGGGCCAGCTGGGTGGCCCGGCCCAGGAAGGCGGCGATCTCGGCGTCGTCCAGCACGGGCGGGCAGAGCTCCACGTTGTCCGCGAGGCCCTGGTCGCGCACGAAGTCCTCGAAGCCGGGCACGGCCCCCACCACCAGGAAGCGGAAGTCCGGCACGAGGCTCTTGAGCGCCGTGAGCGCCGGGCAGATCAGGGCCGACCACTTGCCGGGATCGGGCCGGGCGAGCCGTGCCGCCGTCGGCAGCGAGAAGTCGCGCTCCGGGGCCAGTTCGCCCAGGCGGTCGGTGTCCACGGGGTAGTGCAGCACGCGCAGGCGCGCCGGATCGGCCTGCCCCGGGTGATGGGCCAGCACGCGTTCCAGACAGAAGCGGGAGATGTGCAGGTGCAGGTGGATGGTGCGGGCCAGCGGCGTGGGATCGAAGCGGCCGAAGACGTTGGTCTCCACCACAGCGCGGGGACCGAAGCGCTTCACGGCGGAGAGAGGGCCGGGCTCGGGCCAGCCCGCGCGGTGCAGGTGCACCACGTGGGGCTTCAGGCGCTCCAGCACGGCCAGCAGGTCGCCCCCCGCGAAAACGGGGACCCCGGCAGCCCTGAGCAGCGCCCGGCGCGGCCCGTCCAGGGGGCTGTGGACATAGGGCTCGAAACGCTCCCGGTCCAGGTGGGAGGCCATGAGCTGCATGGCCTTCTCGGTGCCCCCCAGGCCCAGGGAGTTGGCCACGTGCAGCACGCGATAGCGCGGTTCCATGGGGCTTTTATGGCCCGGATGGGGGCCTTGCGTCCACTGTCCTTTCAGGCGTGCTCGTGGGGTATGGAGCCCAGGGGGTGCACGTGGCGGTGGAAGTGGGGGGCCTCATGGGCCGGGTGGAGGTGGCCGTGGTCCAGAAGGACGTGGCGGCGGGCCACCTGGGCCAGGAAGTCCCACTCGTGGGAGACCACCAGCAGGGCCAGGTCCAGCCCTTCGAGCACCCCGGCCACGCGGTCCTTGCTTGCGGGGTCGAGCCCGGTGGTCGGCTCGTCCAGGAGCAGGGCCTTGGGACGCATGGCCAGCACCCCGGCCAGGGAGACCAGGCGCTTCTCGCCGCCCGAGAGGCAGTGGGTCAGGCGCTCCTCGAAACCTGCCAGACCCACCAGCTCCAGGCAGGCGACGGCCAGGTCCCGGGCCTCGGCGGGCTTCACGCCCAGGTTGAGCGGCCCGAAGGCCACGTCCTCAAGCACCGTGGGGCAGAAGAGCTGGTCGTCGGGGTTCTGGAAGAGGTAGCCCAGGCTGCGCCGGGCCTGGAGCAGCCCCCCGGCCGCATGCAGGGGCGCGCCCTCCACGAGCACGTCCCCCTGCTCCGGGCGCACGAGGCCCATGATCACCTTGAGCAGCGTGGTCTTGCCGCTGCCGGTGTGGCCCGCAAGGCCCAGGCGCTCGCCCGGGGCCAGGGAGAGGTCCAGCCCCGAAAGCACCGGGCGGCCCTGATAGCCGCAGTGCACGCCGCGCAGTTCCAGAAGGTTCATGCGTACTCCAGGAAGGCCACCCCGGCGGTTCCAGCCAGGCAGGCCAGGCACAGGGCCAGGTCGGCGGCCCCGAGGGGTTTGGGGTCCAGGCCCCGGAAACGGCCGTCGAAGCCCCTGCAGAGCATGGCCTGATGCACGCAACGGGCGCGGTCCAGGGCGCGCATGAGCAGCAGGGCCAGCATGAGGGCGTAGATCTTCCAGGCGCGCAGCGTGGCCGAGGGGTCGAACCCGCGCAGCCTGGCGGCGGTGAAGAGTCGCTCCCACTCCAGGCGCATGAGCCCCAGGTAGCGGGTGCACAGCGCCAGCACCAGGCAGAGCCTGTCCGGCACGCCCAGGCCCGAGAGGGCCTGGCCCAGGCGCTCGGGGGGCACGGGCGCGGCCAGCCCCCGGAAAATGAGGAACACCGCGTTGCCCTTGAGGGCCATGTGCAGCCCGGCCATGAGCCCCTCGCGCGAGAAGGCCAGCGGCCCCACATGGAACAGGGCCTCGCCCGGCACGGAGAGCGGCGCGGTGGCCGCGACGCCCAGGAAGAAGACGTTCACGAAGCACAGGCGGCGGACGAACGGGGCGAACCCGCGCGGCCCCAAAGACAGGGAGGCCGCGCCCAGGGCCAGTCCCAGCCACGCGGCGGGCCAGCCCCGGCACACGGCCACGGCCACCGAGAGCGCCAGGCATCCGGCCAGCCGGACGCGGGCGTCCAGACCGGTCATGCGAGCAGTTCCGGGCGCATGCGCTTCAGGAATCCGAGAATGAACAGGGTGATGGCTCCCTCCACGCCCATGAGCGCCAGGTGCGACCAGAAGAAGATCCCCGCGAAGACGCTCAGGGCGTCGCCCGAGAGCACCAGGGCCAGGTAGAGCAGCGCGAGGCTGCCCAGGATGGCGAGCGCCCCGCACCCGAAGGCCGCCAGGGCGAACGCAGGCCCCGAGCGCCTGAGCAGCGGACGCGCGGCCAGGCCCGCCGCCACGGCGGGCAAGCCCATGACCACGGCGTTCACCCCCAGCACCGTGACGCCCCCGTACTGGAACATGAGCGCCTGGAGCGCCAGGCCCACCAGGATGGCCGGGAAGGCCGCCCAGCCAAGGAGCGCCCCCATGAGCCCCGAGAGCACCAGATGGATGCTCGCGGGCCCTATGGGCAGGTGCACCAGGCTCGCCGCGAAGAAGGCCGCCGCGAGCACGCCCGCGCGCACGGCGTCCTCGCCGTCGAGCTTGCGAAGGCCGACGGCCGTGGCCGCCACGGCCAGCACGGCCCCGCCCGCCAGCACCGGCGCGGAGAGCACCCCCTCGGAAATGTGCATGGTGGACACCTTCGCCCCCGGATCATCCCGGAAGCATGGAGGATTCGGCACAAGCGCCATTTTTATGCTACATTCCAGCAGGACGTGTCACTCGTCAAGCGCTTTTCCCGTTGACCTACATGCAACCAGGTTGCATGTAGACCCCATCACCTGTCCGGAGGTCCCCATGCGTATCCTGATCCGTCCAGCCGTGCTGGCTCTCGCCCTCGCGCTCTGCGCCGTCCCCGCCCTGGCCGCCCCGCTTTCCGTGGGGGTGAGCGTGGCGCCCCAGAAGTTCATCGTGGAGAAGATCGCCGGGCCTCTGGCCGAAGTTTTCGTGATGGTCGGCTCCGGGGCCGACGCCCACACCTTCGAGCCCAAGCCCGGCCAGATGGCCCAGGTGGCCAAGGCCCGACTCTACGTGGCCCAGGGCGTGGATTTCGAGGAGGTCTGGCTGCCCAAGCTCACGCAGTCCAACCCCTCGCTCCAGGTGGTGCAGGCCAACCAGGGCGTGGACCTGCTCCCCCTGGAAGAGCACGAGCACGGGCACGGCAAGAAGGGGCACGGCAAACAGGACGAAAAACAACATCATCTGGAAACCGACCCGCACACCTGGACCTCCCCCGCCCTGGCCCAGGTGCAGGCCGCCAACGTGGCCCTGGCCTTGGAACGCCTGGACCCCGCCAACGCCCAGACTTATCGCGCAAACCTGGAGGCCTTCCGCGCCTTCTGCCGCGACCTGGACGCCAAGCTCCGCGCCGAACTGGGCCAGGTTCCCCCTGGTTCGGAATTCCTTGTTTTCCACCCCGCCTGGGCGTATTTCGCCAAGGACCACGGCCTGCGCGAGGTGGCCATCGAGTCCGGCGGCAAGGAGCCCTCGGCGCGCAAGCTCAAGGAACTCATCGAGCACGCCCGCGAGCACAAGGCCCGCGCCGTGTTCGTGCAGCCCCAGTTCTCGGCCAGGACCGCCCAGACCATCGCCGACGCCCTCGGCGCGAAGCTGGTCACCGCCGACGACCTGGCCCCCGACTGGGACCAGAACCTCCTGCGCGTGGCCAAGGCCCTGCGCGAAGCCCTGCAATGACCGGAGAACGATGAACGGCTACGCCCTGGAACTCGACGCCGTAAGCTACGCCTACGGCGAGACTCTCGCCCTGAGGGACGCCACCCTGCGCGTCCCCCGGGGCGAATACCTCGCCGTGCTGGGCCCCAACGGCGGCGGCAAGACCACCCTCCTGCGCCTGCTCCTGGGCCTGGCCCGGCCCCGCTCGGGGACCGTGCGCGTGCTGGGCCTGCCTCCCTCGGAGGCCGCCCGGCGCGTGGGCTACATGCCCCAGACCACGGCCAGCGGCCGCGCCTTCCCCGTGAGCGTCCTGGAGACGGCCCTCATGGGCCGCCTGGGCCCCCGAAGCCTCTGGCCCTTCTGGAGCCGCGAGGACCGCGCCGCCGCCATGGCCTGCCTGGAGCGCACCGGCGTGGCCCACCTGGCAAAGCGCCCCCTCGCCGACCTTTCCGGCGGGCAGCGCCAGCGCGTGTTCATCGCCCGCGCCCTGGCCTGCGACCCGGAGATGCTGCTGCTCGACGAGCCCACGGCCAGCGTGGACCCCTCCGGTCGCTCCGCGCTCCAGGAGCTCCTGGGCGAGCTGGCCAAGAGCCTCACCGTGGTGCTGGTCAGCCACGACATTTCGGTGATCTCGCGCCACGTCACCTGCGTGGCCTGCGTGGACGGCTCCGTGCACTTCCACCCCCGCCCGGAGCTGACCCGCAGCATGTTCGAGGCCGTCTACCGCTGCGGCCCCCACGGCTGCCCCGTGGAGCTGCTGGCCCACGCCCACCCCCACGACCACTGCCCCTCCTGCGCGGCCGGCATCGCCCCTTCGCCCTCCTCGCCCTCCGACGCCCCGGAAGGAGGTCGTCCGTGATCGAGGCCTTCTCCTACGACTTCATGCAGCGCGCCGTCATGGCCGGTCTCCTGGCCAGCATCGCCTGCGGCGTCATCGGCACGCTGGTGGTGGTGAACCGGGTGGTCTTCGTGGCCGGGGGCATCTCCCACGCGGCATACGGCGGCGTGGGCCTGGCCTTTTTCCTGGGGCTGCCGGTGCTGCCGGTCACGGTGGCCTTCTCGGTGGCGGCGGCCGCGCTCATGTCCCTGGTCACCTTCGGGCGCGGCGAGCGCGCCGACACCGTGGTGGGCGTGCTCTGGGCGGCGGGCATGGCCTTCGGCATCCTCCTGGTGGACCTCTCGCGCGGCTACAACGTGGACCTCATGAGCTTCCTCTTCGGGTCCATCCTGGCCGTGCCCCCCGAGGACCTGCTCCTCATGGCCTGCCTGGACGCCCTGGTGGCGCTCGCCACCGCCTGCTGGTACCGGGGCTTCGCCGCCATGAGCTTCGATCCCGAGTTCGCGGGGCTGCGCGGCGTGCCCGTGCGCCTGCTGCACACGGCCATGCTCTGCATGACGGCCGCCTCCATCGTGCTCATCATCCGCGTGGTGGGGCTCATTCTGGTGATCGCCCTGCTCACCATCCCCCCCTACCTGGCCGAGAGGCGCTGCCGCTCCCTGGGCGCCATGATGATCCTCTCCGCCCTCTACTGCGCCTTCTTCTGCCTGGCCGGGCTGGCCCTCTCCTACTGGCTGGACCTCTCCAGCGGGGCCTCCATCATCGCGGCGGCCTCGCTGTGGTTCTTCGCAGACCTCCTCCTCTCCCGGAGCAGGACCTGATGTGCTCCGCCTGCGACGCCGCCCGCCTCCTGGCGGCCAGCGAACTGCGCGCCACGCCCAGACGGCTGCGCGTGCTCCAGGCCGTGCTCGACGCCGAGGAGGCCCTGGCCCCGCCCGCCCTCCTGGCCGCCCTGCGCCGCGAAGCCCCCATGGACAAGGTGACCCTCTACCGCTGTCTGGAGGCTCTGCACCACGCAGGGCTCATCCAGCGCCACGACGCGGGCGACGGCTCCGTGCGCTATTGCGCCGGAGGCCCCGGACACCCCGAACACCACCACTTCCACTGCCTGCGCTGCCGCCGCCTGCTCTGCCTGGAGCCCGGGACCGTTCGGGTCGGCGTGGACCTCCCCGGCGTCGTCCACGTGGACGTGCGCCTCGAAGGCGTCTGCCCGGCCTGCGCCTCCTGAATTTTTCGCCCCCTCGCGGACTTTCATTGCCCGCGCCCCCGGGCCGCGCTATACTCGCTGGAACCCCTTCCCCCGAGGAGACACGCCATGATCGACGCCATCGAGAAACTCCTGGGCGACCAGGCCCGGACGCTCCTGGACCACACCTGCTCCACCGTGCCCAAGCAAAGCCTCCACCTGCCCGGCCCCGACGCCGTGGACCGCCTTTACGCCCTCTCCGACCGCCCCGTCCCCGTGCTGGGCAGCCTCCAGGCCCTCATCGGGAACGGACGCCTGGCAGACACGGGCTACCTCTCCATCCTGCCCGTGGACCAGGGCATCGAGCACTCGGCCGGGGCCTCCTTCGCGCCCAACCCGGCCTACTTCGACCCCGAAAACATCGTGAAGCTGGCCCTGGAGGCCGGATGCAACGCCGTGGCCTCCACCCTGGGCGTGCTCGGGGCCGCGGCGCGCAAATACGCCCACAAGATCCCCTTCCTGCTCAAGTTGAACCACAACGAGCTGCTCAGCCTGCCCGCCAAGCACGACCAGATCATGTTCGCCCAGGTGGAGCAGGCTTGGAACATGGGCTGCCGCGCCGTGGGCGCAACGGTCTACTTCGGCGCGCCCGAATCCTCCCGCCAGATCGTGGAGGTCTCCCGCGCCTTCGAGCGCGCCCACCAGCTGGGCATGGCCACCGTGCTCTGGTGCTACCTGCGCAACCCGGGCTTCAAGAAGGACGGCGTGGACTACCACGCCAGCGCCGACCTCACCGGCCAGGCCAACCACCTGGGCGTGACCATCCAGGCCGACATCATCAAGCAGAAGCTCCCCGTGAACAACGGCGGCTACACCGCCCTCAAGTTCGGCATGACCAACCCCAAGGTCTACTCCGAGCTGACCACCGACCACCCCATCGACCTCTGCCGCTACCAGGTGCTCAACTGCTACGCGGGACGCATGGGGCTCATCAACTCCGGCGGCCCCTCCGGCGGCGAATCCGACCTGGCCGAGGCCGTGCGCACCGCCGTGATCAACAAGCGCGCGGGCGGCATGGGGCTCATCTCCGGGCGCAAGGCCTTCCAGCGCCCCATGGCCGAGGGGGTGAAGCTCTTGAACGCCATCCAGGACGTGTACCTCTGCAAGGATGTCACAGTCGCCTAGACCGGGCGTGAACTGGATACGACACGGCGGCCGGACGCGAAAGCGACCGGCCGTTTCGTTGTCGAGGGGGGGGGGGCGATGCCCCGGTCGTAGGGGAGGCCTCCGGCGGCCAGAGAGGGCGCTGCCCTCTCTGGACTCTCCCGCCGGGGGGGGCTCCCCCCTGGACCCGGCAGTTGCTTCGCGGGCTTCCCCGGCCACGACCACGTCGCCTGTCCCGGTCCTCTCCTCAGGGCGGCTGAACGAATCGTCTTCAAATCGGTCCGTCCAGCCGTCCTGAGGAGAGGACCGGGGCAGGCTTGAAGACGACGAACAGCGTGCCGGGGCGCACAGGATGCCAAAGCGGCGGGCCGATTTCCCTGGACCGCCGGCCGCCTCTTTGGCATCCTGCGCGCCCCGGCAGTTCTGCCCAAGGATGGACCATCATGCCCTTCGCGACGCTCTTCGCCATCGCCGTGGCCCTGGCCATGGACGCCTTCGCCGTGGCCCTGGCCACCGGCATCTGCCTGCGCCAGGCCCAGGCCGCCCAGCTTCTGCGCATGGCCTTCGCCTTCGGACTCTTCCAGGCCCTCATGCCCGTGGCGGGCTGGGTCCTGGGCCTCGCCGTGCGCGACTTCATCCACGCCTACGCGGGCTGGACCGCCTTCGCCCTGCTGGCCTTCGTGGGCGGCAAGATGATCTGGGAAGGCGTGAAAGGCGGCGAGGAGGACGACTCCTGCCCCCCCAAGGACCCCACCCGGGGCATGCAGCTTTTCGTGCTCGCCGTGGCCACCAGCATCGACGCCATGGCCGTGGGCCTCTCCTTCTCGGTGCTGGGCCAGTCTGTGTGGTTCCCCGCCGTGGTGATCGGCGTGGTCTGCTTCGTCATCACGGCCCTGGGCGTGAAGATCGGCTGCATGGCCGGACGCGTGGCCGCCCTCAGCCGCTGGGCCGAGGTGCTGGGCGGCGTCACCCTGCTGGGCATCGGGCTCAAGATCGCCCTGGCCGGTTGAGACTTGCGATGGACAAGGGTCTGCGCTCCTATTACTGTGTCGGAAAACGTTTTTTTCAGGAGCCGCTCATGAAACGCGCGATTCTGCTCATGCTGGCCCTCAGCCTGACCCTGGCCGTCCCCGCCCTGGCCCAGGACGACGCGCCCGTCAAGGGCGACAAGGCCTTCAAGACCCTGGACGCCAACGGCGACGGCAAGGTCACCAAGGACGAGTTCATGGCCGCCGCGCAAAAGCGCGCCGCCGCTCGCTGGGAAAAGCTCGACCCCACCGGCAAGGGCTTCGTCACCAAGGAAGACCTCGAAGGCGTGCGCGCCAAGGCCCGCGAGAAGGCCCAGGCCCGCAAGGCCAAGAAGGACGCCCCGGCCCAGTAGCCCCCCACTGCCGCGCTGGCCGGACCTCCCGGATCGGCCAGCGCGCGGTTCAAGCCGTTGCCCTGAGGAGCGAGACGTGAAAATCCTCGTGGCCGACGACGACCCGGTGAACCGGCGTCTGGCCTCCCTGCTGCTGGAGCGCGCCGGTATGGAGGCGCTTATCCTCCCGGACGGACTGTCCGCCCTGGAAGCCTTCCGGGAGCAGGCCTTCGACGCCGTGCTCCTGGACATGGAAATGCCCGTGCTGGACGGCCCGGAAACCGCCCGCCGCATGCGCGCCGCCGAGGCCGAGCAGGGCCGCCCCCCCGTGCGCATCCTGGCCGTCACGGGCCACACCGGCGCCGAAGAAGCCGCCCGCTGCCGCGAGGCAGGCATGGACGGCGTGATCGTGAAACCCCTGGGACCCGCCGCCCTGGCCCGCTGGCTGGGCAAGCGCCCCGGGGCGCCGGAGGCCTGAAGCCCCGGCGGGAGGGCCTCATGGACAATGCCTCTGCCATGGTCTGGGGCGCTCTGGCAGGCGACAGCCTGGCCCTGGGCGTCCACTGGATCTACGATCAGGCCGCCATCGCCGCGCGGCACGGCCGCATCTCCGGGCTGACCGATCCGCCGCCTGGCTCCTACCATCCCAACCGCCGCGCCGGGCAGTTCACCCACTACGGCGACCAGACGCTCCTCTTGTTGGAGTCTGTCGCGGATTGCGGCGGATTCGACCCCGCCGACTACTCCCGCCGCTGGCGCGCCCTCTTCGAGGGCGGCTACGACGGCTACCTGGACCGCGCCACCAAGGCCACCCTGGCCCGGCTGGCCGAAGGCTGGGAGCCCCAGGACGCCGGAAGCGCCTCCGACGACCTGGCGGGGGCCTCGCGCATCGCCCCCGTGGTCCTGGCCCTGCGCGCCGACCCGGAGGCCTGCGTGAAGGCCTGCCGCGCCCAGACAGCCCTCACCCACAACAACGCCAAGGTGCTCGACGCAGCCGAGTGCTTCGCCCGCACGGCCCTGGCCTGCCTGGAGGGAACGCCCCCGGCCGAGGCCCTGGTCCGCTCCCTGGAGGGCCGCCTGCCCGGTTCGCCCCTGCACGCCTGGATGGACGCCGGACTGGCCGCCGCCGGGGAGGACAGCGTGGCGGCCGTGGCCCGCTTCGGCCAGAGCTGCCACGTGGACGGAGCCTTCCAGTCCGTGGTGCAACTCATCGCCCGCCACCAGGACGCCCCGGCCGAGGCCCTGGCCGACTCGGCCATGGCGGGCGGCGACTCGGCCGCGCGCAACCTGATCGTGGGCATGGTGCTCTGCGCGTGGAAAGGCCTGGAAGCCCTGCCGCCGCAATGGATCGAGGGGTTGGACGCGCGGGAGCGCATC
Source organism: Fundidesulfovibrio magnetotacticus (assembly GCF_013019105.1). NCBI lineage: Bacteria > Pseudomonadati > Thermodesulfobacteriota > Desulfovibrionia > Desulfovibrionales > Desulfovibrionaceae > Fundidesulfovibrio > Fundidesulfovibrio magnetotacticus. The sequence goes on along the minus strand of NZ_BLTE01000011.1, from coordinate 51,130 downwards.
GCCACCGCGCTGGCAAAAACGGCCTGAGGAAAATTTAGAAGGCGTAGGGCTCTTCGGAGCGCCACTCGTACATCATGCCCATGCCCGGGGCCTGTTCGGGCTCCAGATCGCGGGCCAGGAAGGCCCAGTCGGGCTGCACGGAGGAGAAGGCCGATCCGCCCAGGGATTCCTCGGCGGCCTGGGCGTCGGCCTTGTCGCGCGCCAGACGGCCGTAGGCGACCACCCAGGCCCCGGCCTCGGGCAGTGGAGCGCCCTTTTCCGGGCGCACCCGGAAGCCCACGGCCGTGGCGTCCGCGAAGCAGCAGTAAAGCGCCGTGCGGTAGAGCAGGAATTCGCCGCGCGCGTCCATCTCCGGCGAGCGGCGCACAAAGCCGCGCACGGCATAGGGCAGGCCGGTCTTGCCCTGCAGCTCGCGGGCCGCGATGTCGTAGAGTTCGCCCAGGTTGATGCGCACGTATTCCACGCCTTCGCGACGCACCCGCGAGGGCAGCGCCTCCTCCTGGCCCGACTGCGCGGTGGCGTCCACCCCGGCGTTCCGCATCCAACGGTCCAGCCCGAGTTCGCTGACCAGGCAGAGCGCGATCACCAGCACGTAGAGCCCCGCGCGCGGCCACGTGGCCCCCGCGGGCGGCCGGGCCAGCGAATACGCGCCCAGGCCCGCCAGCACGGCGACGCACCCCCAGGAGATCGCGCGGAAGCGCGGATTGAGATACATCCAGTAGTTACCCGCCGTGAGCAGGTAGCCCAGAAAACCCGCCAGGGCGAGCAGGCACAGGGCTTCCACATACCCGGGCAGGCGTCGCGGTGCGTTCATCGCGGCCACTTCTCCAGGACGCCCATGAGCATGCAGGCCGCGAAGATCGAGGCCGCCGGGATCACGATGAGCAGCCGCACGATCTCCGGGCGGAACACCCCGCGCCACATGAGTACCAGCTTGATGTCCAGCACCGGCCCCAGCGCCAGGAAGGCCGCCTTGGCCGCCAGGGGGAAGCCCGAGAACGAGGCCGCCACGAAGGCGTCCGCCTGGGAACACAGCGAGAGCACCACGGCCAGCCCCATCATGCCGCTCACCGAGAGCAGCAGGTCCTTTTCGACGAGGTTCACCACCCCGGCCGGGGCCAGGGTCTTGAAGGCCGCCGCCACGGCCGCGCCGAACACCAGCACGCGGAACATGTCCAGGAAGTCGGCCTGGGCGTGGCGCAGGGCATGATCCAGCCGGGAGAGAAGGGACGGACGCCGCACGTCGGCGGGGGTCACCATGTCGGCCAGGGACCCGAACAGCCCGGGCTCGCCGCCGCAGCCGCAGGCCGCCGCCACGGGCCGCGCGCCGGGCAGCAGGAGTTCTTGCGCCGTGCGTCCGCGCACCGCCACGCCCACCGCGCAGGCCACGCCCGCCACCAGCACGCAGCGGACCACCACTACGCCCAGGTCGCCCTGGAAGGCCACCAGCGTGGAGGCCAGCACCACGGGATTGATCACCGGCCCGGCCAGCATGAAGGTCATGGCCGTGGCGGGGGGCACGCCCTTGCCCAGCAGGCGGCGGATCAGGGGCACGATGCCGCACTCGCAGCAGGGCATCACCATCCCCAGCACCAGCCCGGCCAGGATGCCCGTCGCCGTGCCCCGGGGCATGAGCCGCTCCAGGGTCCCGGCCGGGACGAACACTTCGAAAAGCCCCGAGGCCAGCGCGCCCAGCAACAGGAAGGGGGCGGCCTCCAGAAGGATGGCCACCAGCACCTGGGCGAAAAGCGAGACGAATTCCATGGGGGGCGTATCTCCGAGGCGGGGATTTATCCTCCCGGCGAGGTCCGGTCAACGACCCGGTCGCGTCCCCTGGCCGACGGTTTCCCCACCCCGCACGGTACGATGGCTTCGCGTCCCCCGGAGGACGGGCGCTCCACACCGGGCTTCCGCCCGATGTCCCAGGGACGGCGGCATACCCCCTTGGGCTGGCATCAACGCCACCCGGGACCGCTTGACCGCCGGGCCGAGCCTCCACTACCAGCGCACATGCGCATCCTCCTGGTGGACCATCGCGACAGCTTCACGCGCAACCTGGAGCACCTGCTGGCCCGCGCGGCCGGGAGCGCGCCGGAGATCGTCCCCTGCTTCGGCTTTCGCCCCCGGGACGCCGATGCGTTCGACCTCACCGTGCTCTCCCCCGGCCCCGGTCACCCGCGCGAACACACCGGCTACGGCCCGCTCCTGGAGTCGGGCCGCCCGGTGCTGGGCGTCTGCCTGGGGCTCCAGATCATCAACCTGCACTTCGGCGGCGCGGTGGAACGCCTGCCCGGCTGCGTGCACGGACGCGCCGGGCGCTTCCGCTTTCTGGGCCGCGAGATCGAGGCCGGGCGCTACCACTCCCTCCACCTGAGCCGCATGGCCCCGGACCTGGAACTGCTGGCCCAACAGGACGGCATCCCCATGGCCGCGCGACACTGCCGTCTGCCCGTGGCGGGCGTGCAGTTCCACCCCGAATCCTTCCTGACCCCGCAAGGCCCGGAGATTCTCCATGACCTCTTTCAGCTCGTGCTGCCCCGCTGACGGTCTCGCCTGGATCGACGCCCTGGCCCCGGAGCGGCCCGACGTGTTCGTCACGCCGCCCATGCCCGGCGTGGCGGCCTCCGGCCTGGCCGGGCTCTGGCCCGTAGCCGAGTGGCGGCTGGAGACCGGCGGCGGCCTGGAGGGGCTCAAGGCCTTCTGCGACGCCTCGGCCGGACCGGCCCTGGGCTTCCTCTCCTACCAGGCCGGGTTCCCGGGCCTGGGCGTGGCCCGGCGCCCCACCGCCTTCCCCGAGGGCGTGTTCCGCACTTACGGGGCCGTGCTCGCGCCCTCCCCGGACGCCCGCTCCGTGACGGTCCACGCCGCCACGCCGGGCCTGCGCGACGCGGCTCTGCGCCTGGTGTCTGGCGCGCGCCGCTCCCCAGCTCCCCCGCTCCCGGCACTGCACGCACCCCGGCCCTCCATGGACCGCGAGGCCTACGCCGCCGCCGTGCGATGCGCCCGGGAGCACATCCTGGACGGCGACGCCTATCAGCTGAACCTCTCCATCCGCTTCGACGCGGACTGGCCCGCCGGGAGCGATCCCCAGGCCCTTTTCACGGGCCTGCTGGCCCGGCGTCCGGCCATGTTTTACGGAATGTATCACGATGCGCCCTACACGCTGCTCTCCACCTCTCCCGAGCGGTTCCTGCGGGTGCGGGGCGGCATGGTGCTCGCCCAGCCCATCAAGGGCACGCGCCTGGCCGGGGCCGACCCCGTGGCCGCCGCCAGGGCTCTGCGCGCTTCGGCCAAGGAGGACGCCGAACTCTCCATGATCGTGGACCTCATGCGCAACGACATCTCCGGCCGCTGCGCCTACGGCTCCGTTAGCGTGGAGGGGCATCGCTCCGTGTTCCTGGTGGACGGGCTGCTCCAGATGTACGCCAACGTCAGCGGCGCGCTGCGACCCGACGCCGACGCCCTGGACCTGCTCTGGGACGCCCTGCCCCCGGGCTCCGTCACCGGCTGCCCCAAGGCCCGCGCCGTGGAGCTCATCGCGGACCTGGAACCCCATCACCGCGACGCCTACTGCGGCTGCCTCGTCCTGCGCCTCGGCCCCCGCGACCTGGACAGCTCCGTGGCCATCCGCACCGCCTGCCACGACGCCACCTCCGGCACGCTCGGTTTCTTCGCCGGAAGCGGCATCGTCGTGGACTCGGACCCGCACCTGGAATACGAGGAAACCATGGCCAAGGCCGCCAAGTTCCTGGCCCTGGCCCGGAGGAACACGCCATGATCGCCTGGATCGACGGCCGTCTCGTCCCCGGGACCGCCGCCCTGAGCCTTGAAGGCCCCTCCTTCCGCTGCGGCATGGGCCTTTTCGAAACCGTCCTCTTCCACCAGGGCAGGCCCCGACGCCTGGAACGGCATCTGGAACGCCTCGCCGCCAGCCTCGCCGCGCTGCACCTGCACCGCGACCTGCCCGCACCCTCCGAGGCCGCGCGCCTCGTCGTCGAAGTGGCCCACGCCAACGGTCTCGCCGGAGAAACCGCCCGCGTGAACCTCTTCTGCCACCAGGACCGCCCCCAGGGCGAAGCCACGCTCTGCATCACCGTCACCCCCTACTCCATCGACCCCCACGCCGCGCGCGCCCTGGCCGTCTATCCCCACGCCCACGCCTCGCACCTCTGCGCCCACAAAACCATGGCCAACCTCCACCAGCGACTCGCCTGGGACTTCGCCCGCCGCGCCGGAGCCGACGACGCCCTCCTCGTCGACCACCACGGCAACATCCTCGAAGCCGCCTGCGCCGCGCTCCTCTTCTCCGACGGCAAAGGCTTCTACGAACCCAAAACGCCCTGGAAACTCCCCAGCCTGACCATGGAAGCCGCACGACGACACCTGCACGTGGAAGAAATCCCCCTGACCCTGGCCGACCTGGACCGCCTGCGCCACGTCTACTGGCTCAACAGCCTGGGAGGCATCCAGCCGGTCGTGCGGGTGGACGACCGGACGCTGGACCCCGACTGGGAAACGTGCCGCCCCCTGCTGCGCGTGCTGCTGGGGTTGGACGGGTAGCACGCCGACAAAGGCCCGCCCGCCTAGACCCGCAAACGCCTCGCGACGGCGAATGGGGCGGATGTGGGGGTGGAGGGGAAAAGAGGGTGCGGATGGGAGGTGAAGTGAGGGGATAGAGAGAGAAGAGGAATAGCCTCCGGCGGCCAAAGGGCTGCGCCCTTTGGAATCCCTTATTGCTTCGCGGGCTTCACCGGGTAGGTCGGTGTATAGGGGGCGGCCAGTCTCCTGGTGCCCGGACAGCAGCAGACACCCGCCGGGAACGCGCTCAAAGCAGCGCTTATCCCGGCGGACTGCCATCGTCGCAAGCGACGATGAACAAGGAATCTCCATTAAAAATCCAAAGAGAAAGCTCTTGCTCACAATCCCCTGGCGCGAAGCGCCACGGCCCCCCCGCGCGGGGATTCGCGGCTTTGCGCGAATTCCCGCGCGACAGGTGGCGCAGCCGCAAGGGTCTTGCAGGCCGGTCCCGGTACTGCTCGCGGGGAGACCAGGCGGACCGATTGAAAGACGATCCGCCTGATCTCCCCGCGAACAGCACCAGGAGCGGCAACACCGTCCTTGCCGGTGAAGCCCGCGAAGCAATTGCCGGGGTCCGGGGGGAGGCTCTCCCCCCGGCGGGTGCAGGGCGGAGCCCTGCCGGGTGAGTCCAGAGAGGGCGGAGCCCTCTTTGGCGGGTCCAGGGCGGAGCCCTGGTAGGCCCCTGGTGGTGCCCGGTGCGAAGCCCCGCTCTCCGGGTCCAGGGCGGAGCGCTGGCCGCCGGGGTGTCTTCCCTGTTGGTCTGGTTGTTTGTTTGCCGCTTGCGTCGGCTGCTTTTCAGAACGCCGAAAGGGACGCCGGGGCGTCCCTTTCGAGGCGGCGGGGGCCGCCGGGGGTATCGGCTTGTCTAGTCGCGGCAGGCGCCGTGCCAGGCCACGAGGCTGAAGGGGGTGTAGTCGTTGGCGGGGTCCAGGGCGTAGCGGCAGCCCAGGGGGGATGCTTCGTCGGTGTTGCGGATGGTGCTGGGGGAGCCTTTGAAGTAGGGGCATTCGTTGTTGTTGCAGACCAGGATTTCGCCCCAGCCGGACTCGGGGGGGCCGAGCCACGGGGTCAGTTCCTGGTTGCAGTGGGGGCAGACGTGGGTCTGTGACATGGGGGTCTCCTCGGGGAAATGCGTGTGGAAGCCCCATGGAAGTAGGCGTTTCCGGGGCGCTGTCAAGCCGGGGCGGCCCGTCCTGGGTTGGACGGGCCGCGCGGGGCGTAGCTGGCTAGGGGATGATGGGGTTGAGGTTGTCGCGCACCCAGTAGAGCAGGGTGTATTTTTGAGAGAGCGCGTCCACCATTTCGGTGAGCACGGATTTGTCGGGGTCCTGGATGCGGATGTAGACGGCGCGGTGTCCTTCGTCGGCGTGGGTGAAGGAGGTGAGCACGCTCACGATGCGCGCGCCGAAGCCCTTGAGGTCGTCCAGCACGTCCTTGAGCTTGCCCGGGGAGTTGGGCAGGCTGAAGGCCAGCTGCACGCCGCCTTCGGTGACGCCGGTGATCTCCACGAGCACCTTGAAGACGTCGGAGTCGGTGATGATGCCCACCACCTTGAGGTTTTCGTCCACCACGGGCAGGCCGCCGAAGTTGTTGTTCATCATGAGAACGGCGGCTTTTTCCACGGTTTCGGAGGGCTTCACGGCCAAGGGGGTCTTGGTCATGATGTCCTTCACCTTGATCTCGGAGAGCAGGTAGTAGAGCTCGTGCATGTCCAGGCTGGTGGCCTTGGAGGGGGAGGCCTCCTTGAGGTCCCGGTCCGAGACGATGCCAAGGAGCCGCCCGGAGTCGTCCACCACGGGCAGGCGGCTGATCTTGCGTTCGCGCATGAGTTTGGAGGCCTTCATCATGGAGGTCTCCGGACCGACGGTGATCACGTCTTTGGTCATCCAGTCGCGTATGAGCATGGTGTGTCCTCGCTTTTCTGGGACGGCGAAAGCAGCCGTGCGTCATGATTGCAGAAAAACGAGCGAAGGGCAATGTCCGGCAGTGGTTTTGGGGGTCATTCCCAGGGCACTCCGTCCAGGTCCAGGTCGGGGTAGCGTTGGGCGTCGCTCAGGGGTTCCGGTTCAGGGGTTTGCTCCAGGTCGTGCCGTTCCGGTTCGGGCTCGGTGAATTCTTCGGGGAGCAGGTCCTGGGCCTTGTCCAGGGCCTTGAGCAGTCGCCTAGCGGGATCGAACTCCGGGTCCAGGTTCAGGGCGCGCTCCACCTGGGCGCGGGCAAGGTCGAACTCGCTGGCCGCGTAGTGCGCCCGGGCCAGGTTGAAGAGGAGGTGTTCGTCCTCCACGCCGAAGCCCAGGGCTTTTTCGTAGAAGGCGCGGGCGTCTTGCAGCATGCCCCTGCGGCGCATCTGGATGCCGAAGGCGTTGAAGAGGTGGCGGTATTCCTCGGTGAAGGCCGTGGGCAGCAGCATGAGTTGCCGGAACACGTGGCGGGCGTCGTCCAGGGAGCCCGAGCGCAGGTAGACGAAGCCCAGGCCGAAGATGGCCCGTACGTTGTGGTGGTCCAGGTCCAGGGCCTGCTTGAAGAGCGTCTCGGCGCGGCCGGTGTTGCCCGCGTCCAGGCTGGCCTGCCCGGCCTCGACCAGGCCCTCCACCCGCTCCATGACGGGCTTGACCTTGTTGTAATAATAGAGCGGTTCGGGCCGGTAGCGCTCCAGGAGGTCCTCGAAGGTGAGCGGACGGCCCTCGCCCTCCGGGTGGGCGTGGACGTTGAGGGGCCGGATGGTCAGTGCCTTTTCCGGCGACTTCTCCACGTAGTAGTACACGTCGCGCCCCGAGAGACGGGCCTGTCCGGCGCTGCTGGGCTTGTCCGGCCGCTTGTCCGACACGGCGGTGCGGAACGCGAATTTGAGGAAGATGCCGGGCGCGCCGACGCGTCTGCGTTCACCGCCTGTACAATCCGGTTCCGCATCGGCCACGCAAGCCCCCTGCCTGGACGTGTGAACGCCCGGGGCGTCCCGCTCCAGGCGTATCCCAGGATTGGCCTGGGGCGCAACACCCGTCGCGCGCGTAGCCCCGCCGGGAGGCCTCTGCGGGGCGAGGGGCACGCGCGCGACGGGGAGCGGCGGCCGGAGGGATCAGGACCGGCCCGGCCCCAGCGCGGGCGGACAGGAGCCGGGGCCGCCGCGCGCCTCGTCCTGCAGGGAGTCGATGAGCGCCTGGAGCGCCTGGGCCTGCCCGGCCAGATCGCTCACGGCCTTTGAAGCCTCGGCCATGGCCTGGGAGGTATGGGCCGAGACGGAGTTCACCTCTTCGACGGAGCGGCTGATCTCCTCGCTGGCCGCCGACTGCTCCTCGCTGGCCGCGGCGATGGCCCGCACCTGGTCCGAGGCGGACTCCACGAGCTTCACGATCTCCTCCAGGGTGCGCCCCGAGCCGTCGGCCAGGCGCGCGGCCTCGCCGATGAGAGTCACCGAGCGCTCCACGTTCTCCACGTTGCGCCGTGCGCTCTGCTGGATGGCCCCGATGGCGTCGCCCACCTCGCGGGTGGCGGTCATGGTCTTCTCGGCGAGCTTGCGCACTTCGTCGGCCACCACGGCGAAGCCCCTGCCCGCGTCGCCCGCGCGGGCGGCCTCGATGGCCGCGTTGAGGGCCAGGAGGTTGGTCTGGTCGGCGATGTCGGAGATCACGGTGAGCACACGGCCGATGTCCTCGGCCTGTGCGCCAAGCTGGCGCATGTCGTCCTTGAGCCGTTCGGACTGTCCCTGCACCTCGTGCATGCCCGCGAGCACCCGGTCCACGGCGCCGGAACCCTCCTGGGCCTTGGACCGGGCCTGGTCCGCAGTGGAGGCGGCCTGGGAGGCGTTGCGGGCCACGTCGAGCACGGTGGAGGTCATCTGTTCCATGGAGTTGGCCGTGTCGGCTGCGCGCCCGGCCTGTTCGCGCGCGCCCCGGCTGGAATCCTCGATACGCTGCTCCAGTTGCGAGGACGCGCCGCCCAGGCCCTCCACGATGCGTTCGAGCTTGCCGGCGGCCTGGAGCATGCCCTCGCTGCGCGCGGCCTCGGCCCGGCAGCGGGCGTCCTCGGCCTCGCGGGTGGCGGCTTCGGCGTCGCGGGCCTTCTGTTCGGCCTCCTGGGTCTTGGCGCGGATCTCCAGCATGTTGGCTTCAAGCTTTCCGGCCGTGGCGTTGAGCACGTCCAGGATGCCCCCGATCTCGTCGGTGCGCTGGTGGCTGGCGCGGTGGGCGTAGTCGCCCTTGGCGATGGCCGCGAGAAACCCGCTCACCTGGCGCAGGGGGGCGATGATCACCCGGGTGGAAAAGAGCCACACCACCACGGCGATGGCCAGAAGACCCGCCCCGCCCGTGACGGCCAGGTTGGCCTCGGCGGCGCGCGCCGGGGCCATGATCTCCTCGCGCTCGATGATGCCCAGGAGCTTCCAGCCCGTTTTGGGCGAAGTGACCGTGACGCCCAGGCAGGGCTTGCCGTCCACGCTCACGTCCTGGTGGCCGGAGGTGAGCTTGAAGAGCTCCGCCAGGTAGGGCGCGGCCTCGCCGACCTTCTTGAAGTTGAATGCCGGGTGCCGGGGATCGGCCAGCACCACGCCGTCGTCCTGCACGAGCACGAGATAGCCCGTGCGCCCGAGCTTGATGGACCCTACGAGGTCCGTGAGCTTTTTGAGCGAAATGTCGATGCCTATGACGCCGATCACCTCCTGGCCGCGCAGCACGGTGCGGGTCACGCTGGTCACGGCCTCCTTGGTGGTGGACATGTAGGCCTTGGACATGGACGGCCGGTCCTTCACGGGCAGGGCCTCCTGGTACCAGGGGCGCTTGCGGGGGTCGTAGCCGGTGGGCATCTCGGAGTCCTGCAGGGCGCTCACGAAGCCGCCGTTGCGGTTGCCCATGAACACCTCCACGTAGGCCGGATGGGCGCGCTGCACGGCGTCGAAGAGCGCCACCACCTCCTTGCCCACGGGGTCGTCCGGGTCCACGGTGGACTTGCGCGGCGCGCTCGTGCCCACGAAGGTGGAGGTCACCTCGTCGATGCGCGCGGCCAGGGGGCTGCGCGCCAGGGCGTCCGCGTTGAGCCTGCTCTCGTCCAGGAAGAGCGTCACCGCGTAGTCCACGTGGGCCAGCTCCCGCGAGGCGGACTGGATAAACGCCTCGGAGGACTCCGTGGAGACGTTGGCGGCCACAACCTTGAAAATCACCGCGAAGACCAGCGCGATGACCAGCAGCATGCCCGCGATGAGCTTGGTCTTGATGGAAAGGTTCATGGCGTCCTCCTTGCCGTCGGGACGGGGCGGCTTCAAACGTGATGGAATCTGCAACTATCTATTATTGCCACGAACGATGCGCCCGCGCAAGGCATCCGCAAGATCGTGACGCAAATCCCACGCAATCGACCCCTTCCCCCGGGAACGCCACGCTCGGACGCCCCCCCGACCCTTGCCGCCCGGGGCCGCCCGCGCTAGTGTCGCGGGAAAAACGATCCCAGGACCCTCCATGCCCAAATCCGCCCCGCTTCCCGTGGACAAGCTCCGCGCGGCCTGCCCGCCCGAATCCGTGCCCTACGCCACCAGCCAGGACATCCCCTCCGTGGACCCCAGCGCCTCGCGCTTCCAGCCCCGCGCCATCTCGGCCCTGGAACTGGGACTCGCGCTCACGGGCCGCGAATACAACATCTACCTGGCGGGCGACCCCTACATGGGCCGCACACACTTCCTGAAGTCTTTCCTGGCGCCCATCGCGGCCAAGGCCCCCACCCCGCCGGACATCGTCTACGTGCACAACTTCGACGACCAGGACCGCCCCCGCGCGCTGCTCCTGCCCGCTGGCAAGGGCCGCGCCCTCAAGGCCGGGCTGGCCAAGGCCGTGGCCGCCATCCGCGAGGACATCCCCTCGCGCTTCGAGCAGGAGGCCCACCTCTCCAAGCGCCAGAGCCTCGCCCGCGACTTCCAGGCCAACCGCGAGGACCTTTTCGCGGAGATGGAGGAGCGCGCCGCCGAAGAGGGCTTCAACCTCGAAGTGGACGAACACGGCGGCCTGACCCTCTACCCCCTCCTGGAGGGCAAGGTGGTCAGCGACGAGGACTTCGAGCGCATGGACCCCGAGACCCGCAAGGCCCTCAAGGCCCAGGGCGACGAGGTGCTGGGCAACCTGGGCTCCTACCTGCGCCGCCTCACCAGCGACGACCGCTCCTACCGCGACAGCGAAAAAAAGATCGACCGCGACACCGCCGCCGAGGTGGCCGACTGGCGTCTCAAGGACCTGCAGGAGGAGTTCGCCGCCCACACCGAGGTGCTGGAGTTCTTCCAGGCCGTGCGCCAGGACGTGCTGGAACACTACGACGCCTTCCTGGCCAAGGAGCCCCCGGCGCTGCCCACGCCCCAGGCCGCCGAACAGGGCCTCACCGCCGACGCCCTGGCCGAACGCTACGAGGTGAACCTCTTCGTGGACAACTCCAAGGCCGAGGGCGCGCCCATCGTCATAGAGGACCACCCCAACCATCCCAACCTCCTGGGCTCGGCCGAGCGCGAGTCGGACTTCGGCGCGCTCTACACCGACCACACCCTCATCAAGGCCGGCTCGCTCCACAAGGCTTTGGGCGGGTTCCTCATCCTGCGCATCGACGACCTGGCCCACGGCGGCCAGGCCTGGGAGGGCCTGCTGCGCGCCCTGCGCTCCGGACTGTGCCGCATCGAGGACCCCTCCGACGGTGACGCGGTGCGCACCCGCACCATCGAGCCCCAGCCCGTGCCCCTCACGGCCAAGGTGATCCTCGTGGGCACCGACGAGACCTACGAGCTCCTGCTCTACGGCGACGAGCGCTTCCAGAAGCTCTTCAAGCTCAAGGCCCACATGCAGGACCACATCCCCCGCACCCCCGAGAACGAGACCGCCCTCCTGGGGCTGGCCGGGGCCATGATCGCCAAGGCGGGGCTCAAGCCCTTCACCCGCGAGGCCCTGGCCGGGCTGGTGGAATACGCCTCGTCCCTCACGGACGACCAGGAGCGCCTGAGCCTGCGCCTGCCGCTCCTGCGCGAACTCATGTGCGAGGCCTCCGCCCTGGCAGGGCTGCGCGGGGCCGACATGGTGGACGGCGCGCTCCTGCGCCAGGCCCGCGAGGCGAGGCTCTTCAGGGCCAACCTCCTGGAGGAGGACTTCCTGGCCGAGTACGACCGCGAGATCATCAAGGTGGCCACCGACGGCCAGGCCGTGGGCCGGGCCAACGGCCTCTCGGTGCGCATGGTGGGCGATTTGCCCTTCGGCCTGCCGCACCAGATCGCCTGCACCGTGGGCGTGGGCCACGGCGGCATCCTGGACCTGGAGCGCGAGGCCGAGCTTGGCGGCCCCATCCACACCAAGGGCATGATGATCCTCAAAAGCTACCTGGTGAGCCAATTCGCCCAGGACAAGCCCGTGGTGCTCACGGGGAGCCTGTGCTTCGAGCAGAGCTACGCCGAGGTGGAGGGCGATTCGGCCTCCGGCGCGGAGCTGGCCGCGCTGCTCTCGGCCCTCTCGGGCGTGCCCATCAGCCTTTCCAAGGCCTTCACGGGCGCGGTGGGGTCCTCGGGGGCCATCATGGCGGTGGGCGGGCTCAACCAGAAGATCGAGGGATTCTTCGAGGTTTGCCGCCGCCGGGGCCTCACGGGCAGGCAGGGGGTGCTGCTCCCGCGCGACAACGTGGTGAACCTCATGCTCAAGGAAGAGGTGCTCCAGGCCGTGCGCGACGGGCTCTTCAACGTGTGGCCCGTGGCCTCCATCGAAGAGGCCATGGAGCTGCTCACGGGCATGGAGGCCGGCAGCCGAGGCCCCGACGGGCTCTACCCCCAGGGCACGCTCTTCCGGCTGGTGGACGAGCGCCTGGCCCGGCTGGCCCAGCTGGCCGTGAAATGGGGCGGCTTCTCCCGGCCCCTCAACCTGGAACCCTGATCGGGAGACATGCCATGTCCAAAGCCTGGATCCTCGAAAAACTGCCCGAGTTCGTGCGCGACATGCTGCGCGACTTCTGCCTCGCGGCCGACATCCTGGAGAGCCAGTTCGCCGTGTTCGACCAGACCAGCCAGCTCTCCTTCGAGGTCCTGCACGACCTCGTGGGCGAGGAGATGAACAAGGGCCTGCTCTGGCGGCTCAAGGACACCGCCCACCACCTCTTCCGCAACGACGCCAAGCCCGGGCTCTCCAGCCAGTTCCTGGACTGGTGCATCGGCTACATCTTCCACGAGACCATGAAGCTCAAGGAGGACGCCTACCAGCAGCAGAACTACGGCCCCTGGTTCCGCGAGCTCATGGACAGGGAGCTGCCCGAGGAGGAGCACCTGGTCTCCCGGGAGCTCTTCCAGGTGGTGCTCCAGACCAACGAGTCCATCCGCCGCGAGATCGCCCGCGTGCGCTTCTTCTTCGGCAAGTGCCGGGCGCTGTTGGCCTCCTACCTGGAAGACCAGGGCGACAACCCCCTGCTGGGCCGCCTCCTGCACGACCAGAACGCCCTCGTGCGCAAGATCTTCGGCCAGGAATACGAAGGCCTGCTGCGCGCCATCTACGGCGACGAACCCGAAGCCCTCTACGTGATGGCCTCCCAGAGCCTTCGCCAGGGCGGCTGGATGCGCCACGCCGCCGAGGCCGCCCGCAAGGCCTTCGAGGCAAACCCCGCCAACCCCCGCGTGTTGCGGGAAAAACAAATCGTTGATACGTGGCTGGAACGAGTCAAGTCCTGACATTTCCCCCCCGCCCAGCCATTCCCGCCAAGGAGGACGCCCCAGCATGACCCTGATGCACCTGAACCGCACCATGCCCCGGCTGCGCCTGGACAACAGCGACACGCCGGAGCTTTACAGGGAACTCTTCCCGTATACGAAGATCAGCCGCGTGCCCTTCGACGACACCATCGCCATGCCCCGCCCCGCCGAGAGGATGTTCATCACGGACACCACCTTCCGCGACGGACAGCAGGCCAGGCCCCCCTACACCGTCAAGCAGATCGTGCACATCTTCGACATGCTCCACCGCCTGGGCGGCCAGTCGGGACTCATCCGCGCCAGCGAGTTCTTCCTCTATTCCGACAAGGACCGCCGCGCCGTGGAAGCCTGCCAGGCCAAGGACTACAAATTTCCCGAGGTCACGGGCTGGATCCGGGCCAACGCCAACGACCTGAAGCTCGTGAAGTCCATGGGCCTCAAGGAGACCGGGCTTCTCACCAGCGTGTCGGACTACCACATCCACCTCAAGCTGGGCAAAGACCGCAAGGCCGCCATGGAGAGCTACCTGGCCGTGGTGGACCAGGCCCTGGAGTGGGGCATTGTGCCGCGCTGCCACTTTGAGGACCTCACCCGCGCCGACATCTTCGGCTTCTGCCTGCCCTTCGCCCAGGCGCTCATGGAGCGCTCGCGCCAGGCGGGCATGCCCGTGAAGATCAGGCTGTGCGACACCATGGGCTACGGCGTGCCCTACCCCGGCGCGGCCCTGCCCCGCAGCGTCTCCAAGCTCGTGCGCGCCTTCACCGACGAGGCCCAGGTGCCCTCGGAATGGCTCGAATGGCACGGCCACAACGACTTCCACAAGGTGCTCGTGAACGCCTCCACGGCCTGGCTCTCGGGCTGCTCCGGGGCCAACTGCACCCTGCTGGGCTTCGGCGAGCGCACCGGCAACGCTCCCCTGGAGGCCATGGTGGTGGAGTACATCTCTCTCACCGGCGAGGACGACGTCGCCAACACCCAGGTGATCTCCGAAATCGCCGCGTACTTCGAGGATGAGCTCGAATACGCCATCCCCGCCAACTACCCCTTCGTGGGCCGCGACTTCAACGCCACCTCGGCGGGCATCCACGTGGACGGCCTGGCCAAGAACGAAGAGATCTACAACATCTTCGACACCCAGAAAATCCTCGGGCGCAGCGTGCCCATCATCATCACCGACAAGTCCGGCAAGGCCGGGGTGAGCTACTGGATCAACCACAACATGGGGCTGGAGGGCGACGACGCCGTGGACAAGCGCCACCCCGCCGTGGACAAGATCTACAACCGCATCATGGAAGCCTACGAGTCCGGGCGCAACACCTCCTTCTCCAACCAGGAGATGCGCGCGCTGGTGAAGCGCTACATGCCGGAGCTCTTCACCTCCGAGTTCGACCACCTGAAGAAGCTGGCCCACTCGCTCTCGGCGCAGCTCATCCTCAAGCTTTCCGAAGAGAAGTGCCTGCGCGAGATGGACCCCGAACGCTCCTACGCGCGCATGGCCAAGTTCCTGGGCGAATACCCCTTCATCCAGTTCCTCTACCTGGTGGACACCGAAGGCCTGCTCGTGACCCGCAAGGTCTCTGACCCCGCCGACCGCGAGCGCTTCTCCACCATGCAGGTGGGCGTGGACCTCTCCAACCGCGAATGGTTCCAGAAGCCCATGCAGAACGGCAAGTTCCACGTCACGGACTTCTACACCTCGCAGTTCACGGGCAAGCTCTGCCTCACGGTGTCCGCCCCCGTGGCCAACGAGCGCGACGAGATCGTGGGCGTGATCGGGGCCGACATCCGCTTCGAGGAGCTTATGCGCCGCCAGGGCGACCTGGAAGATGAACAGGATCTGGTCGAGTTGGATTGAAAAACCCTTCGCCCTGCCGCTGGCCCTCACGGGAGTGATGCTGGCGGCTTCGGCGCTGGGATTCTCCTGGGTTGAATCGGAGACGCAGTCCGAGCCCGTCGGTTTTTTCGAGGGCCTCTGGTGGGCCATGGTCACGCTCTTCACGGTGGGCTACGGCGACTTCGCCCCCAAGACCGTGCCGGGCAGGCTCCTGGGCATGGCGGTCATGGCATCGGGCATCGGGCTGGTCTCCTCCATCACGGGCGCCATGGCCTCGGCCATGGTGGAGCGGCGCATGCAGCGCCGCAGGGGGCTTCTGCCGGTGAACGCCACGGGGCACGTGCTCATCCTGGGCTGGAACGGCCACGGACCGCTTCTCCTGGAGCGCCTGCGCCGCATGCCGGAGCTGGCCCAGGCCCAGACAGTCCTGGCCGCCGACATGGAACCCTCCCGCTTCGAGGAGCTCGTCCAGAGCCTGGGCCAGGGGGTCGGCCTGCATTTCGTGCGCGGCGACACGGCCCTCAAGGCCGTGCTGGAGCGCGCCAACCCCGCTAAGGCGCGTCTGGCCTTCATCCTGCCCGGCGAGGACGTCCCCCCCGAAGAGGCCGACAACCACTCGGTGCTGACCACGCTCACCCTGCACGCCCTGGCCCCCTCGCTCGTGATCTACGCCGAGGCCCTGCGCGACGCCGCCCGCGAACACCTCCTGCGCGCAGGGGCCACCAAGGCCGTGGGACGCGAGGAGCTGGCCGCCAAGGCCATGGCCTTCATGGCCTCCCACCCCGTGATGCACGACGTGCTCCACGCCCTCCTGGCGGGCGGCAACCAGGGCAGCCTGCGCTACAGGCCCCTGACGCGCCAGGAACAGGCCGGGACGTGGTCCGCCCTGGTGTGCGCTTCCCTGGCCGCCACGGGGCAGCTGCCCCTGGCCGCCTGCCGCCTGCCGCGCACCCTC
This sequence comes from Fundidesulfovibrio magnetotacticus, assembly GCF_013019105.1. Classification (NCBI taxonomy): domain Bacteria; kingdom Pseudomonadati; phylum Thermodesulfobacteriota; class Desulfovibrionia; order Desulfovibrionales; family Desulfovibrionaceae; genus Fundidesulfovibrio; species Fundidesulfovibrio magnetotacticus. Next base: position 35,080 of record NZ_BLTE01000011.1, on the reverse strand, counting down.
AAGCTCTCCGACGTGCTCGACGCCTCCCAGGCCCTGGACAGCTACATCCTGGAGCTCTTCCAGGCCGCCGGGCGCGACGGCCCCCTGGGCAGCCAGGGCCCCAAGGTGGCCCTCAACCCCGGCCCCGGGACGGACCTGACAGCCTTCGACGGCATCATCTTCCTGGAGCGCTCGGCGTGAGCGGCTTCGAGGGCATCAGCCTCTTCGCGGACCTCGACCCCGGCGAGATCGAGGCCGTGCGCCCGCTCTTCACCCGCCGTGAAGTGCCCGCCGCCACGCGCATCATCGCCGAGGGCGAAACGGGCAGCGAGATGTTCGTGCTGGTGGCCGGCAGCGTGCGCGTGGTCAAATCCATGGTGCTGCCGGGCATCGCTCCCGAGGCCCTGGCCGGAAAGGAGCCCTCCAAGGTGCTGGCGCACCTCACGGGCGACGACGCGCCCTTCTTCGGCGAGATGGGCCTGGTGAGCGACGCCCCCCGCTCCGCCACGGTGGAGACCCAGGAGCCCTGCATCTTCCTGGTCACGGACCGCGAGCGCCTCTTCAAGCTGGTGCGCGCCCGCCCCGAAACCGGCTGCAAGCTCCTGGCCGCCCTCTGCGGGCGTCTCGCCCACATGGTGCGCACCTCCAACGCCGAGGTGGTGAAGCTCACCACCGCACTGGCCATCCTCCTGGCGGGCAGGAGCTGACCCGTGGCCCGGCCCGGGGACGACAACACGCTGACGCACCGCGACCTGGCCCGGGCCCTGGGCGTCAGCGAGACCACCATCAAGAGCTACCGCCGCAAGTTCCCGGAGTTCTGGCAGGCCGAGGGGGACGGCAAACCCCTGCGCTTCGCGCCCCGGTGCCTGGACCTGGCCCGGGCCATCCAGACCCATTTCCGGCGCGGCCTCTCCGTGGAGGCCGCCCGCGCCCGCCTGGGCGAAGAGTTCTCGCCCGCCGCGCCCGCACCCGTGCCGGTGGCCCCCGCGGACTCCGGCGCGCCAAAACCGCCGGGAAATGCCCCCGGAACGGCCGCCCCATCGCCCCCGGACTCCCTGGCGCGCATCGAGGGGCTTCTGGAGGGGCTCTTCACCCTGCAGAACCGCACTCATTCCCTCATGGCCGAGCTGCTGGCCAAGCTCGACGCCGTGGCCGAGGCCCTTCCGAGCGGGTCCTCCCCCCCCGCGCACGCCCCGGGCAGGTCCACGCCCGGCGCGGATGTCGGCCGCGCCGCACCGGCTTCGGCATGCGGCGCGCCCGGGAACCGGCCGGTCCAGGCTCGTCCGGCCGCCGTCCAGGGAGCAAGAGCACCCGGTAGCCCCCCACAGGCCCCGCTCCGGAGCGCCCCCGCATCCGACCCTCCCCGGACGCCCGCACCGGCCGACCAGACCGAAGAGGCCCCGCCCGACGCGTTCCAGGACCTCCCCGTGGTGGTGGTGCGCTCCTCCGACGGCAACTACCTGGGCATGACCCAGCCCTCCGGGCGTCCCTTCGCCCTGCGCCATTTCGCGCGCTTCCTCGCGCGGCGCGCGGGTCCCGAGGGCGGGCGCGCCCGCTGGCTCCGCCAGGGGGGGGACTGGGTGTTTTCCCTGGAGAGCCGGGGCCAGGCGCACGACCACCGTTTCCAGGAGGCCACCACGCCCAAGGGCAACGCCGTCGCCCGCTTCTCGGGCCTCTCCGTGGGCGGACGCGCGGCCTCCGAGGCAGCGCTCCAGGCCCTCCTCCGCCAGATGAAGGAAACCCCCGAGCCATGAGCAGCCTCACGACCACCGCCCCGCCCTACACCACGGCAGTCTCCGACAACCTCCAACAGGACGCCCGCACCCTGCGCGCGCACCTGCTGGCGCGGCGCCTGGAGGAACACCTGGAGACCATGCGCCAGGCCCTCGAAGAGGCCCGGCCCCTGGACGCCCTGACCCTGCGCCCCCAGGCCCTCTCCGCGGCGCGGCTCCTGCGCGAGGCCGTGGAGGACCCCTCGACGTTGGGCATGGACTCCTGCGAGGGGGCCTCCTGGTCCGACGAGGCTTCGCTCCAGGAGCAACGCCGGGCGGGCCTGCGCGACCTGGAGCGCCTGCGCGCCAGGCTGGCGCGCCTGGAGCGCGGCCCCTGGCGCACAGGGGCGGACCGGGAGCGCCGGGCGCTCGTGGCGGCCACGCTCCGGCGCTTCGCGGCGACGGCCCTGATCCTGGCCCTGGCCCTGGGGCTTTGGTGGGCGCTCCAGTCCTGGCGGATCACGGAGCGGACGCGCGCCCTGGAGGCCGCGCGCCTGGTCACGGCCCGGGAGGCCTTGGACCTCACGGCGCTCAACGCCTGGCAGGCCCGTCGCCTGCGCGGCGCGCCCCTGAAGAGCTTCCTGCCCGACATGTCCGGGCTCTGCGCCGGGCTGGACCTGCGCGCCGCCACGCCGGACCATCCCTGCCGCAAGGCCTGGGCCGAAGGGCGCGAGACGCTCTTCGGAGCCGCAACGCCTCCCGGCGGCAGGCCCATCGCCGCGCCATCGGAGGTGGAGGCCGACCCGTGGGGCGCGCCCTACGTGCTCCTGCTGCCCGGCGACGGGCCGGACCGCGTGGCCTCGGCAGGACCAGACGGCCTCCTGGGCAGCGCCGACGACCTGATTCGCGAGATCCCCTGACCGCTCGCACCGCGCGGACCGGCAGACGCCACGCCGGGCCGCCCGCACCTGCCGCCGGACGCACCGCATGAGTTGCCGGGGCGCGCCCGCCCCGTGCGCCCTGGCGCAGAGCCGTCCGGCCGCCTCAACGGGCGGTTGATCCCTCGCCGTTGCGTGCGGTAGAGTCCTCGCCGCGCGCCGTCCGCGCCCAGGAGCCCCCGTGACCCCCACCCTGCCCGCGTTGGCCGTGCTCGCGGCCCTGATCTTCACTGAAGCCCTCTCGGCCCTGGCCCGCTGGCTCAACGTCCGCTCGCTCTCCCTGGAGCTGCCCGCCCCCCTGCGCGGCATCTGGAGCGAGGAGGCCTACGCCAGGAGCCAGCGCTACCTGGCGGCCTCCACGCGCCTCGGCCTGGCGCGCGAGGGTTTCTCCCTGGCCTGCCTGCTGGCCTTCCTCTCGTGCGGCGGCGTGTGCTGGCTGGACGGTGCGGCCCGCGCGGCCTTCCCCGGCGAGGTGGGCGCGGGGCTGGCCTTCCTGGGCGCGCTGGCCCTGGCCCAGGCCCTGCTGGACCTGCCCTTCGCCGCGTGGTCCGCCTTCGTGGTGGAGGCCCGTTTCGGCTTCAACACCACCACCGCGCGCACTTTCGTGCTGGACCGGCTGAAGGGTCTGGGCTTGGCCGTGATCCTGGGGGGGGCGCTCCTGGCGGCCGTGCTCTGGGCCTTCCAGACCCTGGGCGGAATGGCCTGGCTCGCGGCCTGGGCCGTGGTCACGGCCTTCTCCGGGGTGCTCCTGGTGGTGGCCCCCACGTGGATTCTCCCCCTCTTCAACCGCTTCGAGCCCCTGCCTCAGGGCGATACACGCCAGGCCCTCGAGGACTACGCAAGGGATGAAGGCTTTGCCCTGGACGGCGTGTTCGTCATGGACGGCTCGAAGCGCTCCACCAAGGCCAACGCCTTCTTCACGGGCGTGGGAAAACGCAAGCGCATCAGCCTGTATGACACTTTGTTGGACAAGATGACGCCGGAACAGCTGGTGGCCGTGCTGGCCCACGAGATCGGGCACTCCCGGCTGGGTCACATCCGCACGGGGTTCTGGCTCGGGACGCTCAGGACCGGCCTGACGCTGGGGCTGGCCCAGCTTTTCCTGGGCTGGGGCGGGCTCCAGGAGGCCTTCGGGGCCACGCGGCCCTCGATCCATGTGGGGCTTATGCTCTTCGCCCTGGCCTGGCAGCCCCTGGCCCTGGGCCTGGGGGCGCTCTCAAACGCCGTGTCGAGGCGCTTCGAGCGCCAGGCCGACGCCTTCGCCGCCCGCGCCCCCGGCGGGCCGCAGGCTCTGGCAGAGGCCCTCAAGGCTCTGAGCCTGGCCAACCTCTCCAACCTCACGCCGCACCCTTTGCTGGTGGCTCTTGAATACAGCCACCCGCCGGTGCTGGAGCGCCTGCGTCTGCTGGCCGCACATGGTCCGGGGCCGCGTCCGTCGGGGGCCGCCTAGTGTCGCGATCTTGAAAAACATGATAATGTTTTTCAAAATGAACGATCTATGGTTTTAGCTAGTTGAATGAATAATCCGTATGGACGTATTTTGAGGACGCAACACTAGTCCAGGGCGCAGAAGCCCGAGGCGATGTCCTGGCACTCCTTGAACACCTTGGCCTCGCAGCGGCAGCAGACGGCAAAGTCGATCTTTTTGAGAACCTCCCGCACGGCTTCGGACTTGGAGTCGAACACCTGGTCGCGCCCAAGGCCCTGCATGCAGCCGCACAGGCGCAGGGTGTTCAGCACCTCCTGCTTGAGCGAGCAGAGGTAGAGCCTGCGTCCTTCCTTTTCCAGTGAGGTCTCCTGCTGGAAGACCATCTGGCAGCCCGTCACGTCGATGAAGTTCACGCCGCTGGCCACCAGGATCACGTGTCGCTGGGGGGCTTCCTTGAGGATATGGTGCAGCTCCTCCGCGATGTGGTTCACGGCCCCGAAAAAGATGGAGCCGTCCAGGCGAAGGATCTTCACCTGGGGGCACTCGGGCAGCGGGTGGCGCGCGATGTTCACCAGGTGGCGCTTGCGGCCGACGGCCTCCGAGGCCAGGGTGATGAAGTGCGGGTGCGAGGTGCGGTTGAGGTAGAAGAGCAGCGAGAGCATCACGCCCGCGAAGAGGGCGAACTCCAGGTTCACGGCCAGGCACGAGACGGCCGTGATGGCCATCACCAGGGCCTCCTGGGAGCTGGTGCGCACGATGCGGTCGATCTCGCGGGCGTGCACGAGCCCCCCCGCCACCACGAAGAGCGCCCCGGCCACCCCGGCCAGGGGCAGGTGGGCCGTCGCCGGGGCGATGAGCACGGCCGCCAGGGCCACCGCGAAGGCCGAGATCACCGCCGCCAAGGGCGTGCGCGCGCCGCTCTCCAGGTTCACCCCCGTGCGCGTGAACGAGCCCGACGAGGCGTAGGACGAGAAGAACGATCCCCCCATGTTGGAGAGCCCCTGGCCCAGGAATTCCTGGTTGTTGTCCAGGCGCTGCCCGGTGCGCGCGGCCACGGCGCGGGCGATGGCCACGGCCTCGGCCAGGCCCAGCATGGCCACGGCCAGCGCGCCGGGGATCAGGTCTCCGGCCTGGTCCAGCCCGGCGAAGGGCCAGGAGACAGGGGGAAGCCCCCCGGGAAGCGCACCGGCCATGCGGATGCCCGCCGCCTCGCCGCCCAGGGCCCAGGCCAGCGCGCCCGAGAGGAGCATGGCGAAGAGCAGGCCCGGCACGCGCGGATGGCGGCGCTTGCAGTAGAGGGCAACGGCCATGGAAAGCCCCCCCACGGCCACGCAGGCCAGGTTGGCCCGGGAGACGGCCCCGGGCAGCGAGGCCAGGAACTGCCCCATGGACTGGCGCGGCAGGGCCACGCCCAGGAAGTGGTGCACCTGCCCCAGGCCGATGAGCACCGCCGCTCCGGCCGTGAATCCGGCCATCACCGCACGGGACACGAAGTTGATAAGCGCGCCCATGCGCGCCATGCCCAGGGTGAGCTGGAACAAACCTGCCAGGAAGGTGAGCGTGAGCGTAAGCTCCAGGTAGCGCGGGCTGAAGGGCTCGGCCAGGGGCGAAAGGTTGGCCAGGATGACGATGGAGATGGCCGTGGTGGGCCCCGAAATGAGGTGGTGGCTGGAGCCGAACACGGCGGCCAGCAGCGTGGGCACGATGGCGGTGTAGAGCCCGTACTGCGGCGGCAGCCCGGCGATGAGCGCGAAGGCCAGGCCCTGGGGCAGCACGATGACCGCCCCGGTGAGCCCGGCCGCAAGGTCGGCCTTGAGCCCGGCCCGGCCCAGACCGGTGGGCCAGTCGCAGCAGCGGGGCAGTTGGACGTGTTCGCGCAGGAAGTCGAGGGTGTTTCGGAGCATGGTGGGGTCCGTCTCTTCAGGGGATTCCCCTTCTCGTACCTCCGCGCGGCCTGCGCGGCAAGCCTCGGCGCGGCCAGGGACGCATTCTTCGGGCGAGGGGCCGGGAGGCTCAGAGCCAGATGTCGGAGCCCGGCGGCTGGACCTCGGAGGGCTCCACGGTGCGGGCGATTTCGTAGCCAGAACCGCTGGAGCCCGTGCCCAGGCGCACGGTTTCCACGCGGCGCGGGCGCACGGGTTTCCTGTCCGGCCCCAGGAAGAGGGTCATGGGCGGGTGCAGGGGCTGTCGGGGGTTGCTTCCGGTGACCACGGCGTAGAACCCGTTCTTGAGCTGGACCACGGTGCCTGGCGGGTAGACGCCCACGCAGCGCACGAAACGCATGAGCAGATCGCGCGGGAGGGAGGCGTTCATCTCGGTGTAGATGGTGCGCAGGGCGGCGTGGGGCGAGAGCCCGGCGCGGTAGACCCGGTCGGAGGTGAGGGCGTCGTAGACGTCGAGCACCGAGAGGATCCTGGGCAGGCCCGGGATGCCGTTGCCCTTGAGGTTCCGGGGATAGCCGGTGCCGTCCTGGCGTTCGTGGTGGTCCAGCACGGCCTCGGCCACGACGCCGGGGATCTGGCCCTGGTCCTGCACGTAGCGCCAGCCCAGCACGGTGTGGCGTTTCATCACCTCGAACTCGGCCGGGGTGAGCGATTGGGGCTTGGTGAGTATCTCGCGCGGGATCAGGCACTTGCCCACGTCGTGCAGCAGGCCCGAGAGCCCCAGGATGCGCAGTTTGTCCTCGCCCAGGCCCAGGTCTTGCCCGAAGAGCACGCCCAGGGCCGCCACGTTGAGGCTGTGGGTGTAGGTGTAGTCGTCGTAGGATTTCAGGACGGAGAGCAGGCGCAGCACGCTCCGGTTGGACTTGGCCGTCTCCACCATCACGCCCACGATGCGGCTGGCCTCGTCCATGTTCAGGTCCTGGCCCGCCTCGGCCTGGGCCAGGAACCGGCGGGTGGACTCCATGGACTGCACGAAGAGCCTGCGGGCGTAGCGCAGGGTCTGCCCGGTGTCCCACTGGGGGGGCACTTCCGCCAGGGCGTCCCTGCAGGCCGGGGCTTCTTCCGCCGGGGCGCAGGGCTCGGGCTGGGGATCGGGTTCCACGTCGAGGCCGCGAGTCACGTCGATCTGCACGCCGGGCACGCCCAGGGCGCGCAGTTCCTCTATCCTGTCGGCGTCGCGCAAGAGGCCGATGCGCGTGGTCAAATAGGGATGCTTGAACCAGGAGAGTTCGAACCCATGCACGAACATGCCGGGTCGGAGCTTTTCCAGGGGGATGCGCTTGAGGGCGCTCATCGGGCGATCCTCGGCGGACTGGCTTTTGATCTCACGGGGCGGCGGCGAACACGGCCTGGGGCGGCGGCATTTCACTGGGCTCCACGGTGCGCTGGATCTCGAACTCCTTCCGGGAGAGTTCGCCGCAGAGCCTCCAGGTGTCCACGCGCCTGCGGTAGAGGGGGTTGCGGTCCTTGTCGCAGAACACCATCACCTCGGGGAAGAGCGGCTTGCCCGGCGTCTGGCGCATCACCAGGGCGTAGCAGCCGTTGCGCAGCTGCACCACGCTCATGGCCGGATAGACCCCCAGGCGTTTGATGAAGCTGTCCACCAGTTCCTCTGGCAGGGCCTGGCCGCGCAGGTTGAAGAGCGTGCGCAGGGCCAGATGGCCGGAGATGCGCGGGCGGTAGACGCGGTCGGAGGTGAGGGCGTCGTAGATGTCCACCACGCTGATGATGGAGCTGAAAGGGTGGATGCCCCCCCGCGCGAGGCCCTGGGGATAGCCCGTGCCGTCCAGGCGCTCGTGGTGTTCCAGCACGGCGCGCAGCACGCTCTCGGGCAGGCCGGGATTGGGATGGGCGGCCAGGTGCTCGTAGCCCAGGAGGGCGTGGCCCTTCATGGTCTCGAACTCCGCCGGGGTGAGCGGCCCGGGCTTGGAGACGAGCCCTCCGGGGATCTTGCACTTGCCCACGTCGTGGAGCATGCCCGCCAGGCCCAGCAGTTCGAGCTGGTCGCCCTCCAGGCCCAGGGTCTTGCCCAGGAGCACGCCCAGGGCGGCAAGGTTGAGGCAGTGGGTGTAGGTGTAGTCGTCGTGGGCCTTGAGGGAGAGCACCAGGTGGAGCACGTCCTCGTTGGTGTTCACGGACTCCACCACTTTTGCGATGCAGGGCTTGAGCTCGTCGAGGTCCACGGGGTCGCCCCGGGAGACGTCCTCCATGAGGCCCCGTGTGGCGTTCATGGCGTGGTCGAAGAGCTTGCGGGCGAAGCGCACGGCGGCGCCGCGGTCGCCGGGCGGGGGGCAGGGGGCCAGACGTGGCGCGCCGGGGCGTTCCGGGGAGTCCCCTGTCGCCGGGGGCGCGGCGGAAAGTTCGGGGGAGCAGGCGGGCTCCGTCACCGCCGTCAAATCCTGGCTCCGCTCGGTGTCCACTTCCACGTGGCGCACGCCCAGGCGGGCCAGCTCGTCCACGAGCCGCTGGTCGCGCACCACGCCCAGCCTGGTGGACACGAAGGGGTGTCTGAACCAGGAGAGATCGAACCCGTGCACGAACATGCCGGGTTTCAGCAGCGCCACAGGAATACGCTTGATCATCGCCCACCACGCGGCACGGAGCTTCAAGGTTCCTACGTTATGCTTCCCCCATACCTCTTTGCGGAACGGCCCACAATGCGTGGAACACGTATTTTCGGCGTGGGGGAACGGGCAGGACAGCTTGTCCGCCGACGCCGGGCGTCCTGCTTACTGCCCCGCCTGCCCTCCGGACACCGGCGCGGGCGCGCCCTTGAGCCAGGCGGCCAGGCCCATGATGGTGTTCACGTAGGTCTGGGAGTGGTTGTAGCGGAAGAGGGCGGCGCGCACGGCCGCGTCGTCGTCGAGGTTGCCTTTCACGCCGTGGGCGTTGAGATAGTTGCCCATGGAGTGCATGGCGTCGCGCAGGTTGAAGATGTCCACGCGGCCGTCGCCGTCGCCGTCGCGTCCGTAGGCCAACAGGCTTGTGGGCATGAACTGGCTGATGCCGATGGCCCCCATGTAGGACCCGGGCATGGCCGTCACGTCCAGGCGGTTCTCCTGGGCGTAGCGGAAGAGGGCCTTGAGCTCCTTGTAGGCCCATGCGGCGGTCTCGGCGGCCTTGGCGTCCAGCCAGGCCTTGCGGTCCGGGGTGACGCGCTCGCCCTGGAAGGCGTCCATCACGGGGTCGGCGGTGGTGCAGGCGGCCAGGCTGGCCAGATTGTTGAGCGCCAGGTCGTCTCCCAGGAAGCGGCCGGTGCGCGTCTCCAGGGTGAGGAGCCCGGTGGTCACGGCCGGGGGCACGCCGTAGGCCTTGTGGATCTCCTCCAGCAGGGCCTGGTTGGCGTTGTAGAACTCACGGGCCTCGGCCAGGCGCTCGGGCGCGAAGATGGACTCCCACACGTCCGGCGGCCCCTTCTCGGCCAGGACCTTGAGCCGGGCCTGCTCCTCGGCCGGGGCCTTGTTCTTTTCGCGCCGCGCGGCCACCAGCAGTTCGGGGCTGGCCTTGCCGGTCTCCTTGAGGCCCAGGGACTTCTGGAAGGCGCGCACGCTCAGGCGGAACACGAAGTCCGTGCGCCCGGTCGCCTTGCCCGAGTACCAGCCCAGCTCCATGAGCCGCTGCTGCAGGCCCCGGATGGTGTCGGAGCCGTACTTGGCAGTGAACTTGTCGAAGAGCTTCTGGGACATGGGGCCTTCGGTGAAGCGTACCGAGGGGCGGGCGAAGGCGGCCTCCACCTGGTCGCGGGGCACGCCGTCCGCGATGAGCCGGGCCTTCACGGCGTCGAGAGTGGCCGCAGCCCGGACGGACGGGGCCGGAAAGGCCAGGAGGCAGGCGGCGAGGCACAGGCAGGCCAGGATCCGGGCGGCGGGGCGGAAGCGGACGGGGGTGTTCATGGCGTCTCCGTGAAGGTGCTTCGAGAGGGCTCCGGGTGCGGGGCTCAGCCCTGGGCCAGGAAGGCGCGCAGGTCCAGGAGGGCCACGCGGCCGTCCTCGAAAGCGCAGGCCAGGTGCAGGCCCTGGGGGCTCCAGAGGGCGCAGGTGGCGGGGGCAAGGGGCTCCAGGTCCAGGGGATGGGCGGCCATGCGCTTGAGCTCCGCCAGGAGCAGCGTGCCGTCCGCGAAGCCGCAGGCCGCGAAGGGGATGCGCGGGTTGGCGTCCAGGGCGGTCATGCGCGCCTCGGGCTGCACGGCGAAGGCCACGGGCGCGGGATTGGGGGCGAAGCAGCCGGGCACGGGCCAGCCCAGCACGGCCTTGGTGCCCGTGTGCAAAAGAAGCCCACCGTCGTGGGACCAGGCCAGGCGGCCGGGCCGGGCGGGCAGCCCCCCCAGTTGGAAGACCTTGCGCGATTCCAGGTCCACCACATGGATGGTGTTCTCCTGGTGCCCCAACGCCAGATACGAACCGTCGGGCGAGAAGGCCGGGGCGATGTTCATGCCCTGGAGGTCCAGTCGCGTGGGGGTCTGGGCCTCCTGGAGGTCCCACAAGGTGAAGCCCCCGGCGTGGGTGGCGGCCAAAACGCCCCCGGCCGGGCTGACGCAGAGCCCCAACACCGCCCCGGGGTGCGGCCCCAGGGTGGCCATGGAACCCGCGTGAAGGTCCAGCGCCAGGACGTTGCGCCCGGCGGCCACGGCCAGCATGTCTCCTGCGCGGGAGGCGGCCATGTGCTCCAGCCAGCAGCCGCTGGCCAGGGCGATCTGTTCGGCCGCGCCCTTGGCGTCCACGTAGGCCAGCACGCCGTCGTCGCCGCCGGTGATCCAGCCACCGGCGGGATGGGCGGCCACGCTCAGGCAGGAGCCCCGGTGCACGGGGAAGTATTCCATGGTCCCCGAGGGCAGGGAGACCACGCCCAGGCGGCCGTCGCCCAGGGCCACGGCCAGGGAGCCCGCGTCCGCCGAAAAGGCCACGCGCTCGGCGAAGGCCCCTGTCGACCACTGCCACAGGCCGGGGGAGAGGTTTTCGGGGGCGCTCATTGCTTCACCAGGCAGTCGCGGAAGGCGATCTCCAGGGCCAGGCGGTCCAGGTTCTTGCCGATGAACACGGCCTTGCTCATGGGGCGCTCGCCCTCCCTCCAGGGCAGGCCGAAGCCCATCTCCAGGAGCATGTGCACGCCCTGGAAGACCATGCGCTGGCGTTCGCCGGGCAGATGCAGCACGCCCTTGCAGCGCATCACCCGCTGGCCGTGCTCGTTCAAGTAGCCGCCGATCCAGGCCTTGAAGCGCTCGAAGTCCACGGGGCGCTCGCTCACCAGCGACACCGAGCCCACGTGGCCGTGGGAATGTTCGTGGGCGTTCTCGTCCAGGAGGTCGGGCTCGATGTCCAGCAGTTTGGCGAGGTCGAAGGAGCCCCGGCCCAGCACCTTCTCCACGGGCACGTCGCAGCGCTCGGCCACGAGCACCTCGGCCCGGGGATTGAGCGAGCGCACGGCCCGCACGGCGGCCTCCAGGCCCTGGGCGTCCACCAGGTCGGCCTTGTTGACGATCACCAGGTCCGCGAAGACCACCTGCTCGCGGGCCTCGGGCTGACTCTCCAGCTGGGCGTGGACGTGGCGGGCGTCCACCACGGTGGCCACGCTGTCCAGGGCGGCGCGCTCGCGGGTTTCGGCGTCCAGGAAGAAGGTCTGGATCACGGGGGCGGGGTCGGCCAGCCCGGTGGTCTCCACCAGGATGCCGTCCAGGCGGCCCTTGCGCCGCGTGAGCCCGGCCACCATGCGGATGAGGTCGCCGCGCACGGTGCAGCAGACGCAGCCGTTGTTCATCTCGAAGATTTCCTCGTCCGAGGTGGCCACCAGCTCGTTGTCGATGCCGGCCTCGCCGAACTCGTTGACGATGACGGCGTAGCGTTTGCCGTGAGCGCCCGTGAGCACCCGGTTAAGAAGGGTCGTCTTGCCGGCCCCCAGGAAGCCGGTGAGCACCGTGACGGGAATGGGAGGCATGAATACTCCGGATTGGATTGTGGAATGCCCGGGAGCTACTGCCCGTGCCCGGCGCTGTCAACCGGGACCGCCGGGCGCAGACTCACGCGGGCGCGGTAGTAGGGCGTGCCGTTGCCCAGGGCGCTGGCCCCGGCCGGGATCAGGCGGTTCAGGCCGTGCCCGGCCGCGATCCAGCCGCCCCGACGGCACAGGCACACGTCCGGTCGCTGGGCCGCGTCGAAGCTTACGAGCACCTTCACCCTCCCCAGGTCGCTTTCCATCCAGGCGGGCTCGCCGTCGGCGACGCCCTGGGAGCGCCCGGCGTCGGGGTGGACGCGCGCCACGGGCAGGGGGTCGTGCTCGGCCGGGGTCAGCTCGGAACACAGATGCTCCGGGCTGCCGGTGGTGAGGAGCGTGAGGGGGCGGCCGTCGGACGCTTCAGGGCCGAATTCCAGGGCGTCCAGGAAGCGGAAGCGCCCCGAGGGGGTGTCGAAAGGCCCCTCGCGCCAGGGGACCATGGGGGCGTCCGGGTCGCGCACGGGGCCGCGCCGGATGTCCTCCAGGGTGAAGCCCTTGTCCAGGAAGGGGCGGCAGATGATGGACAGCCAGTCGTCCAGGGGCTTCACGTAGTCCTTTGCGAAGGGGAAGCGCGCGGCCAGGTCCTGGTAGACGGCGAACTGGGAACGGCACTCGCCCCGGGGCGCGCAGGCCCTGTTCACCGGCCCCAGGTAGTTGTGGCCGTAGGAGGCCACCACGTCGTCCTCTTCGAGAAACGTCGCGCAGGGGAGGAAGAGGTGGGCCAGCCGGGCCGTGTCGTCCAGGAAATGGCCCATGTACGCCGTGAACTCCAAAGCCCTGAAAGCCCGGGCCACGGCCTCGGAGTCCGGGGCCATGCACGCGGGGTTGGCCGCGCTGACCACCGCCGCGCGCAGGCGCGGCGAGCGGCAGGCCTCCATGGAGCGGGCCAGGTCGGGCAGGAGCACCGCGCGGCGCGGCAGGTGGAGGTGTTCGCCCCAGACGGACTGGTCGTACGGGCCGTATTCCTCGAAGCCCTGGCTCACGCCGCCGCCGGGCACGCCCACGTTGCCCGCCAGGGCCTGGAGGGCGTCGATTGCGCGCACGCCCAGGTGGGCGTCCACGTGGCGGTGCAGGCCCCAGCCCAGGAGCACGGCGGCCGGGCGCTCCCGGCAAAGGGCGTGGGCCAGGCCGCGCGCGTCCTCGGGGGGGACGCCCGCCAGCCGGGCGTGCTCCTCCACCGGCCGCGCGAAGGCCAGGGCGCGGAAGGCCTCGAAGCCCTCAGAGCGCCCACGCAGGAAGTCCTTGTCCTCCCAGCCCTGTTCCAGGGCGTGGCGGGCAGCGGCCAGGGCCAGGTGGAGGTCCGCGCCCGGGGCGGGCCGCACGTGGCGGTGGGCCAGCGCGAGACTTTCGGTGGCGGCCGGGTCCACCAGCCAGACGGTCGCTCCGTTCTTGCGCGCCCGGGCCAGGATGCGCGCCATGTTGAACTGGGTGGCCGCCGGGTTGCGACCCCAGAGCACCAGGGTGCGGCTGTTCTGATGGTCCAGGGGGTCGTGGGAGAGTCGCGTGCCGAAATCGAGCGCCATGGCGGCGTAGGCCGTGCCGCTGCACAGCGAGCCCGCAAGCCCCGTGGCCCCGCCCAGGTGGGCGAAGAAGCGGCCGTTCAGGAGCTTGAGGGCCGTACGCTCGCCGTAGCCCTGGTAGTGCAGGATGGACTCGGGCCCGGACGACGAGGCGGCCTCGCCCAGCCGGTCGGCCAGTTCGTCCAGGGCCTGGGCCCAGCTCACGCGCCGCCAGGAGACGCCCTCGCGCCGCATGGGGTGGAGCACGCGCTCGGGGCTGTTCACGCGCGCCACGTAGGCGCGCATCTTGCGGCAGCGACCGCCCCGGTTGAGGGGATGCGCCGGGTTGCCCTCGATGGCCTGGAGCACGCCGTCCCTGGCCACGGCCACCAGGCCGCAGCAGCTGGGACAATCGCGCGTGCAGGTGGTGACGGTGCGCGTGACGCTCATGGGGATCTCCTTGGGAATGGGGATAACGCATCGCCCCCCGGGACGCCAGGGCTCCCGGGAGGTCTGGCCCGCGCGGTCTTGACCCGGCGACGCCTTCCCGGTAGCAGCCAGCCCCATGCCACAGGCCCCCACCCGCTCCGAACCCTCGGCCTTCACCCAGGCCCTGCCCATCGTGATGGGCTACCTGCCCGTGGGCTTCGCCTACGGCGTGCTGGCCGTGAAGGCGGGCCTGGGCGTGGCCAACGCGGGGCTCATGTCCGTTTTGGTGTTCGCGGGGTCGGCCCAGCTCATCGGGGTGGAGATGCTGGGCGCGGGCGCGCCCGCCCTCTCGGTGATCGCCACCACGTTCGTGGTGAACCTGCGCCACGTGCTCTTCTCGGCGGCGCTCTCGCCGCACCTCTCGGGCTGGCCCAGGGCGCGCATCGCCCGCTTCTGCTTCCAGCTCACGGACGAGACCTTCGCCCTGCACGCCACGCGCTTAAACAACCATCAGCAATCCACCGCGAAGACCCTGGCCATCAACGCCTTCGCCCAGCTGGCCTGGATCGCCGGGAGCCTGGCCGGGGCCCTGGCCGGGGGGCTGGTGCCCGACGTGCGCCCACTGGGGCTGGATTTCGCCCTGCCCGCCATGTTCGCCGTGCTGCTCACCGGGCAGCTGGCCGGACGCGCCCACGCCCTGGCCGCCGTGCTCGGGGCGGGGCTGTGCCTCGCGATCTCCCGGACTCCGGCCGCGCCCTACGCCGTGTTGGCCGGAGCCGTGGCCGCCGCCGGGATCGCCTCCCTGACTCCCTGGGCCGCGCCGCGCAGCGGCGGAGGCCGGGGCGGAGACCAAGCCCCGGGCGTCCCCGGTCCGGGCCGTGATCAAACAGGAGCCGGGCCGGAGCCGGACCGCGACGGGGCCGGACCCGCCAGCGGGCGCTGATCCGCAAGGACCACCATGGACCAGACCGAGATCTTCCTGACCATCCTGGGCATGGCCCTGGCAACCTACCTGCCCCGGCTCGCGCCCGCCCTGTTCTTCGCCTCGCGGCCCATGCCCGAGGCCCTGCGCCGGTTCCTGGCGGTGGTGCCCCCGGCGGTGCTGGGGGCGCTCCTGGCCCAGTCGGTGCTGCTGGAGCGGGGGCAGCTCAAGCTCACGCCGGACAACCTGTTTCTCTGGGCCGCGCTGCTCACCGGGTTCCTGGCGTGGCGCACGCGGGGGTTCTTCGGCCCGGTGCTGGCCGGGATGGCCCTGGTGGCGGGGGCGAGGGCCTTTCTCGCTGGGTGAGCGTTGCCACGGGGCCGGGGCTGGGCTATGCTCGGGACGCACCCCCTCAACCGGCAAGCGAGGAGCACCCCATGGGCATGGATGCCTTCACCGACAGCGTATCGATCCGCGGCGAGGACTGTCTGTACGACCCCAAGGCGGGCGTGGCCCTGATCCAGTGCGAAAAGTGCGGCCACATGAACCACGTGGACGTGGAAGTGGTGGATGGTGAACCCAGGTTCTACGGCTTTTCCTGCGAGAACTGCGGCACGTTCAACTCGGCCGACTGACCGGCCGGGGAGCCCCGCCGGGCGGACGCCGCCGCGAGCGCCCTGGCGCGCGGCCCTGTGCTGCGCGCTGGCGGCTCTCTTTCTGGCGGCCTGCGGCACGGACCCCGTGGAGCGCCTGAAGGCCTTGCCCGATCCCACCGCGCGGCCTCAGGCCCCGGCTCCAGGGCGCACCCTGCGCCAGGTGCTGGAGGGCTGTCCCTTCTTTTCCCGCGTGAGCTGGAGCGACTATCCCGGGCACGGCCAGCGTGCTCCCAGGGCGCGGGCCACGGGCATCTTCAACCTGGACTCCCTGGTGGGCAAGGCCTCGCAGGGGCGCACGTTCACCGCGCGCGACCGCGCGGCCCTGGCCAAGGCCGGGGCCAACCTGTGCTACGTTCTGGAATACGCCTTCCCTCCGGACAAGCCGCTGGGCGAGCGCTCCCTGACGGCCGTGATGATCGTGACCATGGACTGGAGCGAGACCGCGCAGCTGGCCGACGACGCCATGCTCACGGAGATCGCGTCCGGCGTGGCCGGTGATGCCGTGCTGCGCGCGGTCCTGGACGCGGCGGACCACTGCTGGGCGCGCACGCCGTCTCGTTAAGCGCCCTCGCGGCCGCCCGTGCTCCCGGACTCGCAGGAGAAACCCGCAAGCCCCCGCGTTCTGTTCGGGGTGTTGCAATTCTTTGGCCGCATTGTTTCCTCCCCGACGGACTTTCCTCCCGGCTCAACCGCGCCGTGCGACCCCGCGAAGCCGTTGCGGGGTCTGGGGGGATGATCCCCCCAGCGGGTGCAGGGCAGAGCCCTGCCGGGCGCGGGGCGGAGCCCTGGCCGCCTACGCCCCGTGCGCGCCGCTCCAGCGGCGGAAGAGGTCGTGCTCCAGCCCGAACTGGTCGAGCACCTTGCCCACGGTCTGGTCCACGATGTCCATGATGGTCTGCGGACCGTGGTAGAACGAGGGGGCGGGGGGCAGGATCACCGCGCCGGTTTCGGCCAGGGCGGTCATGTGGCGCAGGTGTCCCAGATGCAGGGGCGTTTCGCGCGGGACGATCACCAGCTTGCGGCGTTCCTTGAGCGTCACGTCGGCGGCGCGGGTGAGGAGGTTGTCGTTGAGCGACAGGGCGATCTGGGCCAGGCTCTTCATGGAGCAGGGGACCACCGCCATGCCCAGGGCCGGGAACGAGCCGCTGGAGATGGAGGCCGCCAGGTTGGCGTTGTCGTGCACCACGTGGGCCAGGGCCTGGACGCTTTGCAGGGAACGGTCGGTTTCCAGGCGCAGGGTGAGTTCCGCGCCCTTGCTGACGACGAGGTGGGTTTCCACGTCCGGCACGGTCCGCAGCGCCTCCAGGAGGCGCACGCCGTAGAGGACGCCGCTGGCCCCCGAGATGCCGACGACGAGTCTTCGCATGGGATCGGGATTCCTTTGGGCGGGGCCGCCGCCCGGTCGAGTGGAGGGCGCCGGTCCCGGGCCTGCCCTGGGCTTGGCCCGGAGCCGGTCCGGGACACGTCCCGGGGCGCTCCGGGCCGGAGCGTTCCGGCCCGGAAGTTTCCCCGGGATGGGTCGGCGGAGGCCCGGCCCTCCCCGTCGGGAGGGGCCGGACCGCCGTCACGCGGCTACTGGTCGGTTTCGAAGTCGTCCTTGAGGGGGAAGCCTTCGGGATAGTCCACCTGGCTGGTCTTTTCGTTCCAGGTTACAACGCCCTTGCGGGGCACGCCCGCAGTGGGGCCGCCCACGGCGTCGGTGTCCACCAGCAGGGCCGTGCGCAGGCCGTTGATAAGCCAGTCGCCCGCCACGGCGCGCTCGGCGCACCTGGTCCATTCGTCGCACCAGTCGCCCAGGCTGTAGCCGAACCACTTCCAGCGCGGGGTCACGGGGGGCAGCCCGGCCTGGTTCCACAGCTCGCGGGCCTCCTCCATGATCTCCTTCGTGGGCAGGGCCACGGGGGGCATGGCGTAGTGCATGGTGGCGTCGATCATGAGCTTGGCCTCCCAGGGGCGGTCGCGCAGCTTGGGGGCGTGTCCGTTGGCCTGGTGGTCCACGATCTTCACGGACTTCATGAGGTCGGTGCGGTAGGCGATGGCCCAGAGCACCTCCTCCACGTTGTTGGGGTTGATGTCCTCGTCCACGGCCACGGTGATCTTGCCCACGGAGCGCATGGCCGTGGTGGCGGCCTCCAGGGCGCGCCAGATCTCGGTCTTGGGCGTGTTCTTCTCCAGCACGATGACCGTGAAGCGCGAGACGCCGATCATGGGGCCGTGCAGGGCCACGTCCTTCACCTGGCGGATGTAGAGCACGTTCTTGAGGTGGTTGAGCATCACCGCCGAGTAGTTGAGCTGCTTGATCACGCCCGACTCGGAGGGGGCCATCTGGGAAATCATGGAGGTGATGGTGGCCTTCCTGCGCCGGGTGATGGCCGTGACCTCGATGGAGTGGTTGTACTCCTCCACGCTCATGTTGCCGTAGGACTCGCCGAAGGGGGCCTCCATCTCCAGCTTGGAGGGGTCGATCCAGCCTTCGATGATGATCTGGGCGTCGGCGGGGGCCCACAGGGGCACGGTCTTGCAGCGCACCTTGCGGAAGGGCGCGCCTGCCAGGCCGCCGGCCACGTCGAGGTCGTTGAGGTTCTCGGGGGTCTTCTGGGGGCCCACCACCTGGAGCAGGGGCGGAGCGCCCACGATGAGCGCCACGGGCATCTTCTCGCCGCGCTCCTTGTACTTCACCCAGTTGTTGTGCGCGCCGCCGCCCGTCTGGATGAGCCACATGCCCGTCATGCGGTCCGAGGCCTTGAGGCTGCACCGGTTCTGGCTGATGTTCTCGACGCCGGTGTCGAGATCCTTGGTGATCCACAGCCCGGCGGAGAAGTAGGGGGCGGTGTCCCAGCCCGGGGTGTTGTTGGGCACGGGGAGGGTGTCCAGGCCCTTGTCCGCGCCGCCCTTGAGGGCCTCGCCTTCAAGGATCAGCTCGTGCACCGGAGCCTCCTCGGAAGGGATCTCCACGGCGGCCACGGGATTCTGGAAGGCGTGCACCCACTTTTCGTAGATCTTCTGGCCCAGGGCGGAGATGTCCTCGCCGGAGTCCTCGATGCCCAGGGACGCGGCGTAGATGGCGGGGGAACCCGCCGTGACGCCCACCACCACGTCGCAGTCGCCCTTGTAGGAGCGGCCCTTGGAGTCGGTGACGTTGGTGAAGAGGAAGGCCCGCTTGGGGTTGTTGCTGGTCACGGTGCCAACGTCGCCCACGTAGCCCCAGCGCACGAAGGGGTGGAGGTGGCGGTCCTTGTTCATGGGGGCGTCGACGGTCCAGAGGAGCCCCGCCTTGTCGAGCTTGGCCAGGTGGTCGTCCAGGTCGTCATACTGCTTCTTGAATCCCTTTTGCATTCCCCGTCTCCTGCTCATGTTGGTTGCCGGTCTTTGGCGGGCGGCTTCGCCGTTTCACCAACCGGTTGGTTGAATCTTCGCGTTTGGCTCGGCCGCCGGGGAGCGTTGTTTCCGCGCATGCCCGGCCGGAAGGCTCCATCAAGGCGGCGGCCCGGGGATGCGCCCGCGCGGCCCGCCGCCCTGTGGCGGGCCGCAGGGCCGCGCCGGACGCCGGGCCTACTCCTTGAAGACGATGCCCACGGCGGGCTCCTGGGGGCTGGCCGTGGCGCTCATGTTGGCGGCGCTGCGCCGCCCGTTGGCCATCCAGTCGCCCTTGGCGGCGCGCAGGGCGCAGGCGTCCCACTCCTCGGACCAGTCGCCCAGGGAGTAGCCGCTCCAGGGCGACTCGGGCGTGAGCCGGGGCAGGCCCAGCTCCTCCCAGAGGGCGCGGGCGCGCTCCATGTATTCGCGCTTGGGCAGTGCCACGGGGGGGTAGGTCCCCTTGGCGGTGGCGTCCACGAGCATGGTGGCGTCGCCGTCGGAGCCCTTGAGCTTGGGCCCGTGCCCCGGCCCCCGGAAGGGGATCACGTGGGTGTCCTGGGCGGGGTTGCAGCGGTAGGCCATGGCCCAAAGCACATGGTCGGCGTTTTCGGGGTCGATGTCCTCGTCGATGGCGATGCAGAACTTGCCGATGGCCGGGGTGAAGGAGGCCGCGCCCTCCAGGGCTCGCCAAATCTCGGTGCGCGGCGTGCCCGCTTTCACGCTGACGAACAGGAAGCGGCGCAGGTTGGTGAGCGGCTCGTGCATGGAGACGCGCGTGACGCCCTTGATGTTCAGGGTGTCGCGCAGGTGGGCCAGGTAGAGGGGCTCGTAGGCCACCTTCTTGATCACGCTGGACTCGCAGGGCGTCACCTGGCTGATGATGGAGCTGATCACGTAGTTGGCGCGCCGGGTGATGGCCGTGACGGTCATGGAGTAGTTGTACTCCTCCAGGGCCATGTAGCCGTGGGATTCCCCGAAGGGGCCTTCGGGCTCCAGGCGGGCGGTGTCGATGGTGCCCTCCACGATCACCTGGGCGTGGGCGGGCACGAGGAGGTCCACGGTCTTGCAGCGCACCACTTCCACGGGGCTGCCGGCCAGCGCGCCCGCCACGGTGAGCTCGTCCACGTCCAGGGGCAGCTTCTGGGGGCCGGTGAAGGCCACCAGGGGCGGCGCGCCCAGCACGGCGGCCACGGGCATGGGCTCGCCGCGCTTGCGGTACTTCTCCCAGTGCACGCCGCCGCCCGCCAGGGTGGAGCGCTCCATCATCACGGCCACGCGGTCGCCGGCCTTGAGATTGCCCCGGTAGAGCCCCAGGTTCTGGATGCCGGAGTCCGGGTCGCGGCTCACCCAGAGGGCGGCCGTGAAATAGGGGGCCGTGTCCCAGCCCGGCGTGGAGACCGGGATGGGCAGGGCGTCCAGGCCCCTGCCCTCGCCCTTGAGGTCGTCGCCGGTGAGCACCACCTCCTGGCAGGGGGCCTTCTCCACCACGCGCGGGGCCACGGGATTGGCCATGGCCCTGATCCACGTGTCCCCGATGGCCTCCTCGGGGCAGCCCATGCCCAGGGCGTAGATGGCCCGGTTGCCCGCCAGCGCGCCCACGGCCACGGCCGCTCCGGGGTAGGAGCGGCCCTTGGCGTCGGTGACGTTGGTGAAGAGGAAAGCCTTGCGCTCGGGTTCGGGGATGTGCCCCCGGTACTGCCAGCGCACCAGGGGGTGCAGTTCGCTGTCCTTGTCGATGGGGCGGTCCACCACGTGGAGCAGGCCGTTGGCCTTGAGCAGCTCCAGGTGATCGGTCAGGTCGCGGCAGGAGCCGGGCGTCTGGGGCATGGGATCTCCTCGGATGGGGGGGCGAACCGGGCGTCAGGGCAGCTTGAGCGAATCGAAGCAGGCGTTCCAGGAGGTGATGAGGCCCTTGTCGTCCACCTCGAAGAACTCCACGGCCTCCTTCTCGAACACGGTGGAGCAGCGCATGGCGAAGGAACCCGCGCCGCAATAAACGCCCTGGAGCCGGAACCGGGTGTGGCCCAGCTGCGTGTAGACCAGGCGCAAATAAGGGGCGACGGCCTCGCGCCCGCGCAGGACGCCCTCGGCCCCCATGAGCTGGTAGATGACGGGGCTGCGCATCACCACGTCCTCGCGGAAGAGGGCGTGCAGCCGGGCCTCGTCGCGGTCGTTGAAGGCGGCGACCAGAGATTCGGCGAGCTTTCGGGCGGTTTCCTCGTCCACGAGCATGGGGACTCCGTGCGCGGCTACGATTCCCTTGAAACAGGGGTCGACGTAATGTCTTACGCTATGCACCAACCGGTTGGTTGAGTCAACGCAAAGCAGGCCGGGTCACCCGGAAACCGGGCGCGGACGGACCTCAGGCGCGGACCAGATACCGCGCGAGGATGTCTTCGAGCAGCGCGGCCATCTCCTCGAGGGAGGCCATCTCGCCGGGCATGAGCACGCTGGAGAGCTGCTCGCGGAAGGGGGCGTTGATGGTGCTCACCAGGAGCGAGCCCGCCAGGAGCACCTGGAGCGCGCCCGGCTTCACGTCGCGCAGACGGCCCGCGGCCACCCCGGCGCGCAGGTGGCGCGCCGTGATGGCGTGGATGCGCCCGTAGGCGGCCACGATCTCCGGGGTGATGCGCCGCGAGCCCCCGGCCATCTCGTGGGCCACGGTGCGCGGCAGGCGGTTGTCGGCCATGAAGGCCTCGGCGTGCAGGCGCACCACCAGGCGCAAGCCCTCAAGCGGGTCCTCGCACCCGGCCATGCGCTCCTCCATCCTGTCGGCCAGCTCGGTGAAGTGGCGCAGGAGCACCACCTGGTAGACGCGCTCCTTGCCGCCGATGTGGTAATAGATGGTGGCCTTGTTCACCCCGGCCCGGGCCGCGATGTCGTCGATGCGCGTGCCCTCGTAGCAGTGCTCCGCGAAGAGTGTGGCGGCGGCGTCCAGGATGCGGCGCACCGTCTCGGACTGGTGGTCGATGGTTTCCCTGTGGCCGTAGCGGGGCCTGTCGCGGCGGGGCATGGTGGGCATGGCGTCCTGGCCTCCCGTGTGGCCTGCGGGGAAGGCGTCTTGGGGCGGTGTGTACGCTCTGATCCCCCGGACGGCAAGGCCGCGACGGCGGCGGCCCCGGCCCGGCCTGCGCTGGCGCGCCCGCGCGCCTTGTGGCAGGAAGGCCCATCGAGTCACCCCCGAGGAGGCCCTTTCATGGCCCAAGCCTTCTGGCTTCTGAAAACCGAACCCGGCTGCTACTCCATCGCCGACCTGGCCGCCGCGCCCGACCGGACCACCGCCTGGACCGGCGTGCGCAACTTCCAGGCGCGCAACTTCCTGCGCGACGCCATGGCCGTGGGCGATCTGGCGCTCTTCTACCACAGCGTCACCGCCCCCTCGGCCGTAGGCGTGGCCGAGGTGGTGCGCGCCGGCTACCCGGACCCCACCGCCTTCGACCCCGAAGACCGCCACTTCGACCCCCGCTCCACCCCGGAACGCCCCCAGTGGTTCGCCGTGGACGTGCGCCTGGCCGAGACCTTCGCCCGACCCGTGCCCCTGGCGGCCATGCGCCTGGTCCCGGACCTGGCGGGCATGGAGCTTTTGCGCCGGGGCTCGCGGCTCTCGGTGATGCCCGTGACGCCCCGCGATTTCGAGCTCGTGCGGGCCATGGGCCGGGAGGAGTGAGAGCGCGGCGGAACCGGTCCCTCTGACGCCCCCTAGCCCTTGGTGATCCAGACGGGCATGTCGGTGTGGGCCACGATCCACTCCACCACGCCGCCCATGAGCAGGCGGCGCAGCCCCGTGCGCCCGTGGGAGGCCAGGATGAGCACCCCGGGGCCGCCCTGTCTGGCGTGCTCCAGAATGGCCTCGGCCGCGTTGCCCTCCAGGAGCGTCCCGCGCGCCGACACGCCCAGGGCGTGGGCCAGGGACACGGCCTCGTTGAGCACCGCGCGCGCCTGGGCGGTCAGCTCGGCGGAGGCCTGCGGGGCCAGGGCCAGGTATTCGTTGGGCAGGTCCACTACCGTGACCACGTCCAGGGAGGAATCCAGCCGCCAGGCCAGGTCCATGGCCTTGCGGGCCGCCTCCAGGGCGAAGCGGGAACCGTCGGTGGCCAGCACCAGGCGGCGGAGGTTCACGGCCGCGCCCTCGGGCACGATAAGCACGTCTGCGCGCGAGAAGCCTATGGTCCGCGCCGTGACGCTGCCCAGGAGCAGGCGCCCCATGGTGGAGGTGTTGCGCCGTCCCATGACGATAAGATCCGCGCTCAGGGAGTCGGCCAGGTCCGCGATGGCCTGGCCCGGCTCTCCTTCCTCGCAGGTCGTGGCCAGGGGGAGGCCGCGCCGGGCCGCCTCCCCAGCCGCCGCTTCAAGCGCCTGCTCGCAGGGTTTGCGCAGCACGCCCCGGATGTCGGAGACGCCCACCAGGCGCAGGTCGCCCTGGTAGGGGGGCGCCACGGCCACGGCCGTGAGGGCCGCGCCGTGCTCCCCGGCCAGGTCCAGGGCCGCGCGCAGGGCGTGCAGGCTGGCCGGGGATTCGTCGACGCTCGCGAGCAGACGCTTGAAGGGCATGGTTCAGGCTCCCTGTTCCTGGGCCTGGGCGGCGGGGCGGCGCGCCTTGAACATGCTGCCCAGGATGATCACCGCGCCCACCAGGAGCGAAATCACCATGAAGGCGAAGCTGATCTTGTCCAGCAGGGCCACGGTGGCGTCGCTCACTTCCATGAGGCCCAGCTTGGCCAGGTACTTGGGCATGGCGAACCCGCGCGACAGGGCCACGATGAGCATGATGGTTCCCATGACGATCTTGATCATGTGCTCGCGCACGAAGGTGGTGCCGATGGCCCCCAGCTGCACGCCCAGGAGCGACCCGGCCAGGATGATGAGCGTCAGGCGGATGTCCACCATGCCCTGGAGAGCCCAGTTCACCGATCCCGCCAGGCCCATGACGAAGGCGATCACCAGCTCGGTGGCCGAGGCCACGAGGCTGGTGGCCCCCAGGATGTAGATCATGCCCGGCACGCCCACGAAGCCGCCCACTGCGATGGTGGCGGCCAGAAGGCCCGTGGCCAGACCCACCGGCATAAGGAACCACAGCGAAATGCGCAGGTTGGCACGCTGGAAGCTGACCATGGGCCACAATTCGATCTTCTGCAGGCGCAGGGCGATGGAGCAGGTCTGCTCCGCGCCGCAGCTCTTGGCGGACTTGAGGGCGTCGGCCATGACGATGCCGCCGACCACCACGAGCACGGCCACGAAGGAGAGGCTCACGTAGAGGTCGGACCCTGCCTGCCCCCACAGGGAGAGGATGTGGTTCTGGATCTTGATGCCCACCTGCACGCCCACGCCCGCGAAAGCCGCCATGTACAGGCCCAGCTTGATGTCCACCTGGCCGTAGCGGTAGCGCTTGATGGAGCCCACCAGGGCCTTGGGGAACTTGTGGCACATGTTGGAGGCCACGGCCACGGTGCCGGGCACGCCCAGGCTCATCATGCCCGGCGTGAGCACGAAGGCCCCGCCCGATCCGATGAAGCCGCTGACCAGGCCCCCGATGAAGCCCACGATGAAGAGAAAGCCTATGCCCGCCGGATCGAGGGTGATGAAGCGGGCGGCCTCGTTGATCATGTCCATTGGTCGTCTCCTGGAATCGCTCGGGTTAGGCGCTCACGGCGGCGCGGGGGCGGGTGTCCTTGCGGGCCGGGGCCTGCGCGGCGGTCTGGGCCGGGGCCTTCTTCACGGCGTCGATGCCCAGGACCTCCCAGAGGGTCCCGGCGAAGGTGCCGTGCACCCACGAGAACAGGAACACCGTGGCGATGGGCAGCACGGTGTACACGCCGCCGCGCGCGAAATTGGCCATCATCAGGTCCTGAAGCAGGTACACGGCCGTGTAGAGGCCCACGCTGCCCAGGCCGTACGCCAGAAGCTTGCCCACCGGTTTCTTCTTCCTCGCCTGCATGAAGATTCTCCTTGCTGCTTGATGGTGCGTATCCAGGAAGGCGCCCTGCCCCCCGCCCTACCCAGTGACCTCGTAAAGGGGCATGCTCGGCCGGTAGCCGTCCCTGCCGCGCTGCTCCCTCACCGCCAGAACGAACTCCACGCGCTTGAGCCGCGAGCTCTCGCGCTCCAGCACCTCCCCCACCCGGCCGAAGCCCACCACGTGGCGAAAGGGAATGCCCGCCTGGAGCGCCCGTTCCGCGAAATCCCTCCCGGAGCGCATCGCGCGCTCCCGGAAAAACTCTCCCCGCCGGGACGCCTGCCCTTCCGGCCCCCCGGCCTCGGCAGGGCCGATGCTCAGCCCCACCACTTCCAGGCCGATGCGGTCCGCCAGTCCCAGGGCCTGGCTCACCAGGGCCTCGGGAAACTCCGGCTCCGTGCTCACGGCCACGATCTTCTTTGCGCAGACCCCCTCGCCCCCCACGGCCAGGGCCTCCCCGAAGAGGGCGTGCTCGGCCAGGCCCACCGCGCTGGCCTGGTCTTCCAGGCGCTCGCGGAACCGGCCCCTCCGGCTGACCCGGATGGCCGGTTCCCCCGCCTGCGCGGCGTTCGATGCTCCGGCGAGGCCGGTACGGCGCGTCCTCATGGCGGACTAGACCCTCACCCGGGGGCGCGCGTCCGGGGCGCGCCGCACGGCCTGGACGGCCTGGGCGTCCTTGCGGTCGGGGTCCGCCAAGTCGAGGGCGGCGAAGCGCTCGTCGCGCTCCGCGAATGCCAGGGCGGCGTAGACGGTCTCGATGCGATCCTTGATGCTGGCCATGACGGTTCCTCCTCGTGGGCGTTGTCCGTCCCCTTTCCCAAGAACCATGCCACAGGGTAATCTGCTGAAATAAAACGATATAATTTGGAGTCGCGCGCCTGATCGTTGCACATCGCAACATGAAGGCCCGCAAAGGGCGCGGAACCTGGCGTTGCAGGACGCAACGGGCGTTGCGGAATGTCACACCGTGAAACGGCGGTTGCGCGCGGCCCGGCACAGGGCGTAGCGTGTCCCAAACCACGGGGGACCCATGATCTTCTTCCAGAAGCGCCAGGAGGGCCGCGCGCCCGAAGCGCCCACCACCGACCTGGACCAGCTCGCGGCCAGGGCCGATGCGGCCCCGTTGCCGCCGCACGCGCGCGAGGCCGCCCTGCGCGAACTGGCGCGCCTGCGCAAGACCGACCCTTCCGTGGCCGAGTATTCCGTGGGCATGGGCTACCTGGACTTCCTGCTGGGCCTGCCCTGGAGCGCCGCCACCCAGGACCGCCTGGACCTCAAGGCCGCCTCGCGGATCCTGGACGCGCGCCACCACGGCCTGGGCCAGGTGAAGGAGCGCGTGCTGGAGCACCTGGCCTCGCGCGTGCTGCGCCAGGCCACGGAGTTCCACATCCTGGTGGTGGACGACGAGGACATCGCCCGGGCCAACCTGGAGCACGTGCTGAAAAAGGAAGGCTACCGCGTGCGCGGCGCGGCCAACGGCCTGGAAGCCCTGGAGGAGGTGCGGCGTTGGGAGTTCGACCTCATCGTCACGGACCTCAAGATGGAGAAGATGGACGGCATGCAGCTGCTGGCCGAGGCCCGCAGGCTCTCGCCCTCCACGCAGGTGATGATGGTCACGGGCTTCGCCACCGTGGACACGGCCGTGCAGGCCATGCGCCAGGGCGCGGTGTACTACCTGGCCAAGCCCGTGAACCTGGACGAGCTGCGCTCCACGGTGGCCGGCCTGGCCCGGGAGAAGACGCGCCCCGCCGTGTTCCGCAGCCCGGTGCTCTGCTTCGCGGGGCCTCCGGGCACGGGCAAGACCTCCGTGGGCCAGGCCATCGCGGAGGCCCTGGGGCGCAAGTTCCACCGCATGTCCCTGGCGGGGCTGCGCGACGAGGCCGAGCTGCGCGGCCACCGGCGCACCTACGTGGGCGCGCTCCCCGGCCGGGTGCTCCAGTCCGTGAACCGCCTGGGCGTGCGCAATCCCGTGTTCATGCTCGACGAGCTGGACAAGATCGGCAAGGACTTCCGGGGCGACCCCGCCGCCGTGTTCCTGGAAATGCTCGACCCCGAACAGAACACGCAGTTCGTGGACAACTACCTGGAGGCGTCCTTCGACCTTTCCCAGACCCTCTTCATCGCCACGGTCAACGACGTGGAGGAGCTTTCAGGCCCCCTGCTGGACCGCCTGGAGGTGGTGCCCTTCCAGGGGTACACCACGGGGGAGAAGGTGCGCATCGCCCTGGGGCATCTTGCGCCCCGGCAGCTGCGCGAGAACGGCCTGACGCACCCCTACCCGGAGTTCACGCCCGGCGCGGTGGCGGCGGTGGTGGAGGGCTACACGCGCGAGGCCGGGGTGCGCAACCTGGACCGGGAGCTGGGCCGGGCCTGCCGCAAGCTGGCGCTGCTGCGCCTGGAGGGCGGGGCCGGGGCGGGCGCGCTCACGGTGGACGAGGCCATGGTCCCGGCGCTTCTTGGCCCCGCGCGCCACGTGCGGGAGGCGGCCGGGGGCGCGCCGCGCGTGGGGGTGGCCACGGGGCTGGTGTACGCCGGGCACGGGGGCGAGATCATTTTCGTGGAGGCCATCCGCATGAAGGGCACGGGGGAGATCACGCTGACTGGCTCGCTGGGGGAGGTGCTGCGGGAGTCGGCGCGAACGGCCCTGAGCCTGGTGCGCTCGCGCGCCGGGGAGCTGGGGATCGACCCTGCGGCGTTCCTGGAGGAGGACCTGCACGTGCACATCCCGGCGGGCTCGGTGCCCAAGGAGGGCAGCTCTGCGGGTCTGACGCTGGCCCTGGCGCTGGCCTCGCTCTACACGGGCAGGCCCCTGCGCCGCGACGTGGCCATGACCGGCGAGATCACCCTCTCGGGCGACGTGCTCCCCGTGGGCGGCATCCGGGAAAAGCTGCTTGCGGCCGCGCGCGCCGGGGCCGCCCGGGTGATCCTGCCCGAGGGCAACCGTCCCCACGTGGCGGCCCTGGCCGGAGACGAGACCACTGGCGTCGAGGTGGCGTTCGTGAAGACCGTGCAGGAGGCGCTGGGGCTGGCGGGGGCGTGAGGGGGGGATAAGTAGCCACCGCTCCACCGTCTCGGAAAGCGCGATTTAAATAGACAAAACAAAAGGAGCATGCGAAGATTCAAAAAATTAGGCCGCCAAGCCGAAACAAAACCTTACCCACCAGGATGGCCAATGTACGCCGACGTGTCGAATATAAAAGAATTGCTTGGACCGGCCCGCCAACTTGCGGCCCCTTTGTTCCAGAGACCTTATGTTTGGACTGAAGATGATCAGTGGAAACCACTTTGGGATGACATACGCCAACTCGCAGAGCATAAAGCATTAAACCCAGAGGACAGTGCAGGCCATTTTATTGGCGCAATAGTTCTGGACCAAGCCAAAACATCAATCAACCGCCCAGATACGCGCTATATAATCGACGGCCAACAACGACTTGTAACAGTTATCACTGTACTTGCAGCACTTCGAGACACCCTTTCAAGTCACCATTTAGAAAATCAAGCGAAAACCATTGACAGCCTTATTGTCAACCCTGGGGCGTTTGCAGAGAGTGACGACAATTATAAGGTCTTACCCACCACAAAGGACCGGCGCGCGCTAAAATATGTTGTCAGTGCCAGATCCTATCACAATGTCCACGAAAATTGGAAAAGCAGTGTGGAAGATTTCTCACACTCCATTATCAACGCATATAAATTTTTTTACGCCAGCATCCAGGCATGGACGCAGGATGCATCTCAGCTACCATCTAAATGCACAGCCCTAATGTCTGTCTTGTCGGAAAAACTGAAGCTAGTTGTAATTAACATGGAAAACGACGACGATCCACAAGTGATTTTTGAAACGCTCAACACAAGAGGCACTCCGCTTCTTCCTTCAGACTTGATTAAAAACTTCCTTTTCCGCCTATCAGCCAATGAGGAGGATGAAATCCTCTCACTTTACGAAAAACACTGGCAACAATTTGACGTCGATGAAAGCTTCTGGAGGGAAAAATCGACCCAAGGCCGATTCGAGAGACTTCGGATCGATATGTTTTTCCACCACTATACAACCATGCTAAAGGAGAAAGACTTTCTGGTTGGCAATCTATTCTCAGAGTACAAAGGCTATGTAAAGACATCAGGCCACAGTATAAACAAGCACTTCAAAAGCATTAGAACATTTTCAAACCATTACAAGCGATTCTATCGCGACCACGGAACAGGCCTAGAGCAAACATTTTTTGAAAGACTCCATACACTCGAGATAACAACAGCCCTTCCTTTGTTATTAAAGGTCTACGATGAGCATTCAGACATCGATGACAGGCCAGAGCTATTTAAAATCTTGACGACGATCGAGTCTTATCTTGTGAGACGAACGGTGTGCCAACTCACAACTCAGGCTTATAACAACATATTTTTGGGCATGCTAAAACGTATCAACAAAACCGGGATATTCAACTCCACGACGATCAAGGAGTACCTGCTAAGCATGGCAGGAGATAGCGGGAGGTGGCCAAACGACGATGAATTTCACACAAGTTGGACCCAGCAGCCGCTATACAAGAAAATTAGCAAAGGCCGCCTCCAAATGATCCTTCGTGCGATAAACGCATCAATGGAGTCCACTAAAACTGAAAAAGTAAAAATTAAAGGCAAGTTAACGATCGAACATTTTATGCCGCAGAAATGGGAAGAGCACTGGCCGCGCCCTCATCACATTGTTAATGACCTCATAAAAAGAATAGAATTTGACGCAAACAGAAACAGAGCAATTGACACCCTTGGCAACCTGACTTTGTGCACGGGTCAACTAAATGCCGCCGCCTCCAACAACGGTTTTGCAGACAAAAAGAAGTTGCTCCTTGAACACACCGTGCTCCGGATAAATAATTTTATTCATCCCCTGGAAAAATGGGACGAGGCTGAAATCACCAAGCGCGCCAATGACATGTTTCACCACGCGAAAAGTCTGTGGCCTTATCCGGCAAATGTTTAATCTGCACTTAATGTACCCTGCCAAAACCACTACATAACAAGAGATGTCACCCTCACTCACTCCACCCCATACTTCTTCAACTTCCGCCACAAGGACACCCGATCAATCCCTAGTATCTCAGCCGCTTTCGTCTTGTTGCCGCCCTCGTGTTCCAGCACGGCCTCGATGTGGCGGCGCTCCAGCTCTTCCAGGGTGATCAGCTCCGGCCCTTGCGGACGGGCCAGGGACGGGGCCTCGCCGCGCAGGTCCAGGGGCAGGTCGCCCGTCTCGATCTGCGCGCCGTGGGCCATGATCACCGCGCGCTGCACGATGTTCTCCAGCTCCCGGATGTTGCCCGGGAAATCGTAGCCCATCAGCCGCCGCATGGCCTCCGCCGAGAATCCCTCCACCGCCTTGCCCATTGCGGGCGCGTACTTGGCGATGAAATACCCCGCCAGCAGCGGGATGTCCTGCCTGCGCCCCGAAAGCGGCGGCACGCCCAGGCTGATCACGTTGAGCCGGTAGTAGAGGTCCGCCCGGAACAGGCCCAGCTCCACCTCGGCCTTGAGGTCCTTGTTGGTGGCCGCCAGCACCCTGGCCTCCAGGGGAATCTCCCGCGTGCCGCCCACGCGGAAGAAATGCCGCTCCTGCAGCACGCGCAGGAGCCGCACCTGCATGACCGTGGACATCTCCCCGATCTCGTCCAGGAAGAGCGTGCCGTCCCCCGCCACCTCCATCAGGCCCTTCTTGAGCGTGGCCGCCCCGGAAAAGGCCCCCTTCTCGTGGCCGAACAGCTCGCTGGCCAGCAGGTCCTCGTTGAACGCCCCGCAGTTCACCGCCAGGAAACGACGCCCGCAGCGCGGGCTGGCCTCGTGCACCGCGCGGGCCACCAGCTCCTTGCCCGTGCCCGTCTCGCCCTGGATGAGCACCGTGGAGTCCGTGGGGGCCACGTGCCGGATGTTCTCCCGCAGGGCCTGCACCGCCGGGCTCTCCCCGATGATCAACGGACCGCGCCCCAGCCCCGCCATCTGCCGGGTGAGCCGCGCCACCTCCTGGCGCAGGCGGCGTTTGTCCATGGCCTCGGCCACCGTGGCGCGCACCTCGGCCAGCTGGTAGGGCTTGGTGAGGTAGTGGCAGGCCCCCAGGCGCATGGCCTCCACGGCCGTGGCCACGGTGGCGTGCCCGGTCATCACCACCACCTCGGTGTCGGGCCACAGCCGCTTGGACTCGGCCAGCACGGCGATGCCGTCCATGCCCTTCATGCGCAGGTCGGTGAGCACCAGGTCGAACTCGCGGGCGGCCAGGAGCTCCACGGCGACCTCGCCGCTGGACGCGGCCACCGTGGCGTAGCCCTCCCGGGCCAGGATGTGCCCGAGGTTCTCCACGGCGATGGGCTCGTCGTCCACGAGAAGGATCACGCCGCCCCTCATGCCGCGCCCTCCGAAGCGCCCTGGGGCGCGGGCAGCGGCAGGCGGATCACGAAGCGCGCGCCGCCCCCGGGGGCGCGCTCGGCCCGGATGGACCCCTTGTGCTTCTCGATGATCCCGAACACGATGGAGAGCCCCAGCCCCGTGCCCTTGCCCACCTCCTTGGTGGTGTAGAAGGGGTCGAACACGCGGCCCAGGTCCTCCTCGGGGATGCCCGCGCCGGTGTCCTCCACCACGATCTCGGCGGCCTCGCCGCCCGGCTCCACGCTCGCCGACACCGTTACGGACCCGGGCGGCGTCTCGATGGCCTGGATGGCGTTGAGCAGCAGGTTGATGAACACCTCCTGCATGCGCGCGGCGTCCAGCTCCAGCACCAGCCCGGCGGGCACGCGGGCCGTGAGCGCGATGCCCGAGGGCGCCTGGCTGGAGACCAGCCGGAAGGCCTTGGCCACCACCTCGTCCAGGTGCGCGGGCTTGAGGCTGAAGTCCTTGGCCCGCGAGAACTCCAGGAGCCCCTTCACGATGTCGCGAGCGCGCAACACCTCCTGCTGGATGTTGCCGAGCATGCGCGCGGAGAATTCCGGGTCGCACTCGCGGTGCTCCTCGATGAGGATCTGGCAGGAGGTGGAGATGTTGTTCAGGGGGTTGTTCAGCTGGTGGGCGATGCCCGAGGTGAGCACCCCCAGGGAGGAGAGCTTCTTCTCCTGGATCAGCTGGCCCTGGCGGCGCTCCAGCTCGCGGGTCATGCGGTTGAAGGCCTCCACCACGTCTCGGGTTTCGTCGTGCGCGCGTGGGGCTTCCAGGGTCTTGAAGCCGCCCCGGCCGATCTCGGCGGCGGCGGCCGTAATGGCCCCCAGGGCGCGCAGGATCTTGCGCGCCAGCAAAAGCGCCAGAGCCACGCCGGAGACGGCCAGGAAGGCCCCGGACACCAGCAGCTGGCGCTTGAGCCCGGCCACCAGCAGAAGCGTGCGCTCGCGCTCTGCGCTCTTGAGCTCCAGGGAGAGGTCCACCATGTCCTTGCCGGCCTGGCGCAGCTCCTCGCGGGCCGAGACGGCCTCCGGCGCGCCGTCGCCGTTGGCGGAGGCTTCGGGCAGCAGCGCCCCGCTGCGCGCGCCGTAGTCGTCCAGCACGCGGGCCAGGGCGGCCATGGTGCGCCTGGCCTTGGCGTCGCGCGCGTCGGCGGCCATGGCGTGCAGGCTGGTCCGGGCCTGGGCGATGTAGCGGCGGCTCTCCTCGAAATCCTCCGCGTGGCCGTAGAGCAGGTAGTTCTTCTCGTAGCGGCGCACCTCGAGGATGGTGTTGGAAAGGTCGTCCGCCGTCTCCATGAGCGTGAGCGTGGCCTCCAGGCGCACCAGGGAATTGAAGGAGACAACCCCGGCCACGGAAAAGATGAGCACCGGCACGATGACTCCCGCCAGCACCTTCTGGCGGATGGTCAGGTGGGGCAAACGGTCCAGGATGTCGGTCATGCGGCCCGCCTCCGTCGCGGCGCGAGGACGATACGCCCAGCCGGGGCAGATGTCAGCCCCGGGGGAGCGCTTGGAACCCGCCGCCATCCCGCCTTGCCCCGGCGCGGGCAAGGGCCTATGCAGGGTGAAACGTACGCGTCGTCCATCTGGGAGCGGTTCATGCGCATCCGGTCAAAGCTTTCGGCCCTGCTGCTCGCGGCGGTGCTCGTCCCCCTGTGCGTCCTCGGCTGGTTCGACTGGCGTCAGGCCACCGACCTGGGCCTCAGGCTCTCCGCCGACACAGCCGCCCGGCTGGAGGCCGTTGCCGCCCGCGAGCTGGCGCACTCGGCCGAGATGCTGGCCGAGGGCTGCTCCGACGCCCTGGATCTTCTGGAGACCGCCCTCTCGCTCATGGCCGGGGAGGCCGCGCGCCTGCTGGAAGCCCCGGCTCGGCATCAGGACACCCCCGTGCTCTTCGGCACGGACTTCGACGCCGGGGTCGTGCCGCCTGAGAAGCTCGTGCCGCTGGTGGATTCCGACGTGCCCGGCTCCTACGAACACCTCGTGTTCCACACGCCCCCGGAGCTCCCACCCGCCGAGGCCCTGCGCGAGGCACGCGCGCTCCAGGACATGCTGCCCACCATGCGCACCCTCTTCGCCCGCCACAAGGACCTCATGGCCTTCGGCTACGTGGGGCTCTCCACGGGCCTGCACATGGCCTACCCCGGCCACGGCGGCTACCCCCGGGACTACGACCCGCGCCGCAGGCCCTGGTACCGCAGCGCCGCCCGGGAGCGGGGCATCACCTGGAGCGTCATGGCCGACGCCGTCACGCGACAGGTGATGGCCACCATGGCCCTGGCCGTCACGGCCCCGGACGGAAGCCTGCTGGGCGTGGCCGGGCTGGACATCCCCATGGGGGCGCTCTTCCTCAAGAGCGACCCCTCGCGCAACGTCCAGGGGAACATGCGCACCCTGGTGCTCTCCGTGAAGCCCGGAGACCTGGCGGGACTGCCCGACCCCGTGGTGGTGGCCTCCCGCGACTACGCCCGCGAAGCCGTTGACTGGAAGGCCCCCGTGGAGCTGGTGCGCCTGACCTCCCCGGACCGCGAGGCCCTGGCCGCCGTGACGCACGACCTCTCCCAGGGCCGCTCCGGCGTACGCCGTCTGCCCGTGGCCGGTCAGGACAGCCTGCTGGCCTACGCCCCCGTGGCGGGCCGGGAGCTTGCCGTGGCCCTGCTCACCCCGCGCGGGGAGGTGATCGCCGGGGCCCTGGAGGCCGAGGCCCTGGTGCTGGCGGACGTGGACCGCATGGCCGCGCGCATGGGCTGGTTCGTGTCCGCCGTGGCCCTGGCCGTGGCTGGGCTGGCCCTGGCCGTCTCGCGCACGGCCACGCGCCCGGTGCAGGAGCTGGCCCGGGCGGCCCGCAGGCTCGCGGCGGGCGACTTCGAGGCCCGCGCCCCGGAGCGCGGGCGCGACGAGCTGGCCGAGCTGGCCCGCGCATTCAACGACATGGCCCCGCACCTGCTGGAGCGCCTGAAGCTCAAGGGCGACATGGCCCTGGCCATGGAGGTGCAGCAGCACCTCCTGCCCCACCGCCCCCCCGACATCCGGGGCCTGGACGTGGCCGCCACCAGCCTCTACTGCGACGAAACCGGCGGCGACTACTTCGACTTCCTGGAGTTCGCCCAGGAGGACGCCGCCCACGCCGACATCGTGGTGGGCGACGTGACCGGGCACGGCATGCCCGCCGCGCTCTTCATGGCCTCCGGCCGGGCGCTCCTGCGCGGCCGGGCCATGGGCCTGCCCGGCCCGGCGCTCCTGCTCACCGAGGTGAACCGCCTGCTCTGGCAGGACACCCAGCTCTCGGGGCGCTTCATCACCCTCTTCTTCCTGCGCCTGGACCACAAGGCCCGGGAGCTGATCTGGTGCCGCGCCGGGCACGACCCGGCCATCCTGCACGACCCGCGCGCCGGAACCTTCGAGATCCTCATGGGGTCCGGCATCCCCCTGGGCGTGGAGCCGGACTGGACCTACACCGAGAAACGCCGCCCCTGGCTGGAGCCCGGGCAGCTGCTCCTGCTCTACACCGACGGCATCCACGAGGCCGTGAACCCGGACGGGGCCATGTACGGCCGCGAACGCCTGAAGGCCGTGCTGGCCGCCAACGCCAACGCCCCGGCCTCCACGGTGGTCAACGCTCTCATGGCGGACCTCAAGGTGTTCAAGGATGGCCTGCCCCTGGAGGACGACGTGACCCTGGTGGTGGTGAAGGCCACGCACTGATGCCCGCCCAACCGCGGCGCCTGGGCCCCGGGGCGGCGCGCCTAGGAAGGAGCGCGCCGCCACCGGGGAAGCGCCTAGAACTGCACGATGCGCACCTGGGCCAGGCGGCCGTTGCCCTCGGAGGAGAGCATGAACTGCGCCCCGTCCACGA